>JAGVGV010000547.1 GCA_020056895.1 Deltaproteobacteria bacterium | reverse complement strand
ATGTATGGCTGGCGGAAAGCGTCGACGGCGATCAGGTCCCAGCTTTCATCGCTGGTTTTAAGGAAGGGCCTGCCGTCGGCCACGTGGACGGTCAGGTTGGGCGCGTTCATGTCGAAATATCTGCGCCCGGCATCGACCACGCCGGGGTCGATCTCCACGCCGTCTACCTGGACGTCCGGGTAGAAAGATGTCAGCAGCCGGGGGATGGAACCCGCCGCATTGCCGATCACCAGTACTCTTTCCGGAGCCGAGTCATCGGCGAACCAGGGCGCTATCGAAAAATAGTCCCAGTAACCGCCGGTAAGCAGGCGGTCGGGATTGTAGACGGAATGGACCGCCCAGCCCTCGTTCAGCTTGAGGTACTTTGTGCCGCTTTTGTCCACCACCTGGATGTACTGATATGGCGACTCGGTTTCGAAGATACTATCCGGGTCGGGTTTGATGGCGCCCTGGGGGACGGCGAGACCGACCATGATGATCAGCGGCACTCCCGCCCAGATGCGGCTGCCGAGCCCTGCCGCGGACACGGCGGCCAGCACGCCGGCGAACAGCAGCATGGTGTCGCGGGTTCCTATCCAGGGAATCAGCACCAGAACCGGCAGAAAGGTACCGATGATGCTGCCCACGGTGGAGAGGGCGTAAAGATTTCCGGAAACGTTACCTGCCGAATCCACGGCCGTCATGCGCAGGCGGATGGCAAAAGGCGGCACCATGCCAAGTATGGTGACCGGCACGGCGAAGAGCAGCACGGTCACGGCGAAGGAGCCCAGGAAAGCCCCGGCGGAGATCTGCTCGACACCCTTGATGGCGAGGCCCATGATCGGCCGCGCCACGAAGGGAAGCGCCGCGATGGACGCGGCCGCTGCCATGGTGAGCCAGCAAAGCAGCCGTGGTTCCGGCCTGCGGTCGGCCAGCCGTCCGCCGAGGAAGTAGCCCACGGTCAGGTAGATGAGGATGAGGCCGATGAGGTTGGCCCAGATGAAGAGGGAATTGCCGAAATAGGGGGCGATCAGCCGCGAGCCGCTCATCTCAGTGGCCATGGTGGTCATGCCGGCTGTCAGAACCAGCAGGTATAAGAGCGGCCGCGGCACCTAGTCTTCCAGCTCTTTGCGGTGCTGTTCCGGTTCGTATGGCGGCTCACCGGCATTGGGCCCGGCGCCCGGCCCGCCGCCGCCTGGCCCTGAGCCACGCATTCGCTGATGGGCTTGGGCGAATGAGCCGCGCCGGCGGCCAGGAACCCGGGCACGGGCAGGTCCACGGGCCGCAGTTTAACATGGTCTTCCAGAAAATACCCGTCAGCGGTCCGCGGCGCCTTGAAGATCATGCTCAGGTCTTCGGTGTTTTCGTCGTCGCTCACCAGGCCGGTGCTAAGGGCCAGAAGATCGGCCTTGACGGCGAGGTCTTTCTGGAGGATGTCGTCGCGGAAGGTCACCAGAATCTTGTCCCCATCGGCCTGGACGCCGGGCTTCCGGTCCAGATCGTACCGAACGAAGATCACGCCCCGTTCCCGGGCCTTCCTATAATATTCTTCCTGGAAGCCGTACGTCCGAATGTCCCGGTTCAGAACGATGACCCGGGCCTCGGGCCGGATGGCCTTGATCCGAAGCGCGTTCTTGATCGCCGCCGAACAGCAAAGGCGCGAGCAGTTGGGGTTTTCCGGAACCCTGGACCCCACGCAGCCGATCATCACCACGTCCCGCATGGACTGGATCCGGCCGGGATCGTCTTCCAACAGGTTATCGAGGTCCAACTGGGTCATCACCGCCGAGTGCGTTCCCAACAGATATTCCGAAGGACGGTTGGCCAGGGCGCCGGTGGCCAGGATCACCGCGCCGTGGTTGATCCGGCGGTAGGCCATGTTCGTTCCGGTCTGAAAGCCGGTCCTGAACATACCGGGCATGCCGGTATGATCCACCACCAGGGTCTGGGTGAGCACCTGGATTTTTTCGTGGGCCAGGGTTTTTTCCACCAGACCGTCCACGAAGGGCTGAACTTCCAGGCCTTCCAGCGTCCGGCGGACCTTGCGGGCCAGACCGCCCAGCTTGGCTTCCCGTTCCACCAGGAACACCCGGTGGCCCTGATCGGCCAGGGTCAGCGCGGCCGTCATGCCGGTCACGCCGCCGCCCACCACCAGAACGTCCTTGTTGACCGGTAGAGTATGGTCCTTAAGGGGGCCCCGGGACCGGGCGCCGGCCACGGCCATGCGGACCAGGTCCTTGGCTTTGGCGGTGGCTTCGTCCCTTTTCCGGCCGTGAACCCAGGTGTCCTGATCCCTCAGGTTGGCCATTTCCACCAGATACTTGTTCAGGCCGGCCCGGCGGAGAACATCCTGGAACTTGGTTTCGTGGGTGCGGGGGGAACAACCGCCGATGACCACCCGGTTGAGTCCCTGTTCGCGGATGGCCCGTTCCAGCCGGTCCATGGCTTCCTTCGAACAGCCGTGGCCGTTCAGCACGGCCGTGACCACGCCGGGGAGTTTCCGAACGTCTTCGGCCACCTGAGCCGCGTCGATCACGCCGGCGATGTTTTCGCCGCATTCGCAGATGAACACGCCGATCCGGGGGGCTTCACCCACCACGTCCCGCTCGGCCGGCAGATCGTCTTCGGGCCGGGTTTCGGGGCGGGGCCCCAGGTGCCGGGCGGCCAAACCCGCCGCCGCGCTGGCCTGGACCATGGTTTCGGGAATGTCTTTGGGACCCTGGAACAAACCGGCCGCGTAGATGCCTTCGCGGCTGGTGGCCAAGGGCGAAAACCCGCCGGTTTTGGCGAAATTCTGGTCGGTCAGGTCGATACCCATGATCCGAGCCATGTCCACTACGTCCTGGGCCACCTTGAAGCCCGTGGACAGGACCACCATATCGAAGGTTTCCGTGACCATGGCCGTGGAATCTTCGGGGGTGTATGAAATGGACAGATCGCCGGGGGTCTGGGCGGGGTCGATGGTGTGCGGCCGGTTCCGGATCAGGCGGACGCCGTACTGGCTTTTGGCTCGTTCCAGGTATAGTTCGTAATCCTTGCCCGAGGTCCGCATATCCATATAGAACACGGTGGCCTGGATGTCATCCTGGAACCGTTCCTTGGTGACGATGGCTTCCTTGAGGGCATACATGCAACAGACGCTGGAACAGTACGGAGCGTCGGCCTGGTTGATGTTCCGGGACCCCACGCACTGGATCCAGGCCACCTTTTTGGGCCGCTGACCGTCGGACGGCCGGATCAACTGGCCGCCGGTGGGGCCTGAAGCGGACATCACACGTTCGTATTCCAGGCCGGTCAGAACGTTGGGCAAAACGCCGTGGCCGTAGTTTTTGAGAACGGAAGGATCGAACAAAGCCGCGCCGGTCGCCACCACGATGCTGGCCGCCCGGACTCGGTGGACCTTGGGTCCGTCGTCGGGCAGAACGGCGCCGGCGAGGCAGACCTTGGCCACGTCCTCCAGATTCGCGCATTTTTCCCGGTCGATCGAATAGGCCTGAGGCGTGGCCTGGGGATAGCGCATGCAGGTGGGGGCTCGGGGGTCCAACCCGGGGGTGAACCGGACGCATTCGGGAAAGGCGCGGTGGCAGTCCCCGCAGGCCGTACAGCGTTCCGGATCGATGTACCGGGGTTCTTCGGTGAGTTCGGCGGTGAAATCGCCGGCCTGACCGGTCAGCCCGGTGATGGTGGTCAAGGGACGGATATCAATGAACAGGTCCCGCCCGCTCTGGGCCAGACTGGGGGAAACCGTGCACATATCGCAGTTATTGGTGGGGAAGGTCCGGTCGAGGAGCGTCATCAAGCCGCCGATGCTGGGGGCTTTGTCGACCAGGATCACCTCGCGGCCCGCTTCCGCCAGGTCGAGGGCCGTTTTGATACCGCCCACGCCTCCGCCCACGACCAGAACGCGGTTGGCCGGATTATCCAATTGTCGTTCTTCCATCTTTTTTTCTTCGCTTCTTCAAGCCGTTTTCGGCCGGTGAAACCAGAGGCCGCCGACGCACCGGGTCGACTCGCCCTGGGGTGGGGTCCATTCCGGGTCTCATGACCTTCAGACCGCCGCTTGATGAAGGGCTTACAGGCCGGCGTGATCCAGAATGGCCGGCAGGCGGTTCTCCCAGCCCAGGGTCTGGATGTACACGCCTTGGACCATCCCCTTCAACGCGGCCACGGTTTCCCCCGCGATGCGAAGGCATTCGGCCACCCGGTCCGGCGCCGACCGGATCCGCTTGATCAGGTCGTCCGAAATCCCGGTCCCCGGCATGTTCACGGCCATGTACCGCGCCACGCCCACGGATTTGAGCAGGAACACGGTGGGCGCCAAAGGCGCTCCCAGTTCCTTCAACCGTCTCAGGCGCGACGAGAATTTTTCAACATCGAACACCGGCGGACAGACCACGTACCGGGCTCCGGCCTTGATCTTGGCCTTGGCCTTTTCCAACTGGGCCTCGAATTCCGCGTCGTTGGCCCAGGACCCCATGGCGCAGCCCGTCAGGAACGCCGGGGCGCCGCGAAGATCGATCCCCGCCAGGTCCACTCCTTCCTGCAAACCGCGAACCGCGGCCAGAAGGCCCAGGGTGTCCAGGTCGTTCACGGGTTTGGCGTCGATGTGGTCGCCCAGGGACATATCGTCCCCGTCCACCACCAAAAGATGCTGCAGGCCCAACACGTGGGCCGTGAGAAGGTCCCCCTGCAGGGACAGGCGGTTCCGGTCCCGAGGGCAGATATGGATGATGGCTTCCATTCCCTGTTGGTGCATGACCACGCCGCCCCCCAGGGAACTCATCCGCATGACCCCGTTGGCCATATCCGGGATGACCACGGCGTCCACGCGGCCCTTGATCCGGCGGGCGTTCGCCACCAGTTCCGATATATCCACGCCCTTGGGCGTATCCATTTCGGCCAGGACCACGAATTCACCCGCGTTCAGTCTTTTTTGAAAGCTCATGGATCGATTTCCTTTGCCAGCCGATTGGCTCCCAATTTTGGTTGGTTCATACACCATCGAAGACGAATGTCAAGCACAATCGCTAAATAATATAAATAACGAATAAAATCTAATAGGGGGTTCGTGAAAAAAAGGACAGAATGAAGATTCATTCATTCGCCGACGCCGAAAACGTCCCTATCACACCCCCGAATGGTTTTCAAGCGAGCCCAAAAAGAATTCGGTTCACCTCTTGGAAGGGAGGCCCCGCACGCACGAACTCAAGGTTGTTGAAAGGTTAGTAGTTATACAATAAAAACAAATAATTAATTAAACAATAACACCGTCGCCGCTAGGCCGTCATCACCCGGTTTCGGCCTTGTTCCTTGGCTTCGTACAGAGCCTGGTCGGCTCGCTGAAGCAGGTCTTCGATCCGGTCGTATGGCTGGTATTCGGTTGCGCCGATGGAAACGGTAACCTTCAATACGGGATTGATATCCGCCCAACCCGTGGCTTCCATTTGCAGGCGGATTCGTTCGGCCACGTTCCGGGCGCCGTCCAGACGCGATTGCGTCAGCAGCACCAGGAATTCCTCGCCGCCCATTCGGGCCAGATAATCCACGCCGCGAATGGCCCCCCGGACAATCCGGGCAAACCGTTTTAATACCAGGTCGCCCGAAGCGTGGCCGTAAACATCGTTGATGGATTTGAACCGGTCCAGGTCCAGATAAAGGATGGAAAAGGTGTGGCCGCCCCTGAGAGCCAGGTCTTTCTCCCGGGTTAAAACGTCCATGATGAACCTGCGGTTGTGGGCGCCGGTCAGTTCGTCGGTGACGGCCTGTTCCTGGATGGTCTGGAAGGCGCATTCCAGGTCCCGGTGCTGGCGCCGGACCGTGCGCCGGAGCCGGCTCAGTTCAGATCCGATCAGGGAGAAGGTCAAAGACATCAACACGAAACCGAATAGTTCGAACAGGCGGATGGTCACGTCCCGGGCGCCCCCCGGTTCGATGCTCCAAAGATAAATCACCAGGCCGTACCCCATTCCGGCCAAGGCCGTGATGAAAAAAAATTCCCCCAAACGAAGCCGGAACGCGCCGAACAAAAGGACCACCAGATAGAGCATGATGAAGACCAGCCTCAGATCGGGGATAAAGTACACCACGACCATGAGGAAAAAGGTGGCCGGGCCCATCTGGGCCAGCGTCAGGCTGGGATCGGGGAATCTAAGGTTCAGGCCCAGGCGGATGGTCAGCGCCATCAATACGATGAACGCCCACATCACACCGAAAAGAATGTAAAAATCCCTGGTCGTCCCCCGAAACCACCCCATTTTCAGGCAGACCACGCACACGGCGGTTAAAACGGCCGAAGCCGCCACGGCCATCAGGGCTCGCCGGAGCCGGAGGGCCTGCTTGGGGTCGGCGGGGAAAAAGCCCGGCATGCTTCGGGTCAATGGGGTCATTTCATCAGGTCGCCCAGGGCCGCTATAAACTGGACCGTCCGTTCCTGGCCGGCGGCCGCGTTGTCCTTGGCATAGGATATTCGAGCCTTGATGAACTGATTCCGGTACCCCCAAAGCACCAAACTGGATTGAACCCGGCCCACTTCGGGCATGGCCGTGACGTTGTATTCGTACCCCGCCAGTCGGGCGGTCAGCGGCGGTTTTTCGCGGACCGGGATGATCTTGTCTTTTCCAAGGACCTCGATGTTTTCGTACTGGCCCATCTGGGCCATGGAGAGAAGCTCCTGGTGGGAATTCTCGAAGGCTTGGCGAACCGCCGGGGAGGCGGCTCCATCCGGAATCCCGGCCAGGCCCAGGTTGTAAATGTACAAAGTGGCGGTGACGCCGTCGGGGTGTTGATATGCCAGGGACACGCCCAAACCGGGCTCATCGTATTCCCGGACGCCACGAAATTCAAATTCCGCCAATTGGAGGGGGAACCGGGTGTTGATCCGGGGTTCGAAATGCCCTTCCTGAGCCAGAGCGGCACCGGCCCAAACCATCACCCAGCCCAAAATCCACCAGGTTTTTTTCACGATCCAGTCCCCCATGGAAGGGCTCCGTTCCGGAGCTCCGGTTCGCAGTAGCGTGGAATACGAAGTGTTTTCGAGTAAGGCCTCAGTTAGGGGTGGTATCTCCACTTGCTAGCCACAAAAGGAAGCCACTTTCTTGGAACCCCCTCACCCCGCCCTCTCCCCCAGGGGGGCGAGGGGAAAGACTTACTTGACCCCATTTTTCAGTTTCATCATGACATT
>JAGVGV010000041.1 GCA_020056895.1 Deltaproteobacteria bacterium | reverse complement strand
CGTAAGGGTGGAATCCGGACCCATATCCACCAGTCCTTGGAACGCATGGATTACCTGGCGGTGTTCAAGGAACTGGAAAACGTCCGGTTCCAGGCGGACCAACGAGCCCGTGGAGGCGACGAGGAAGCCGAGGGGATCGCCCGAGGCGCCCAGGCGGAACAGGACAGCCTGAGAAAAAACCGGAAGCGTGAAATCGTTACCGAAGCCGCGGCCGCGCTCCAGAACCGCCACGCCTATTCCAACCGACTGGGGCAGGTGCTCCACCAATGGTACTCGGACGATGGGACCGATCCCCAGGTGTCCGAAGCCCGCCTGCAAGAGAACCAAGCGGCCGAATGTCACGCGGAAATCATCCGGGACCTGCTTCCGGAATGCCCGATCACCCGGACCATGACCTCCCTTTATTACCTTCTGGCCGCGCTGTTGGCCGATCCTCACCCCCCCATCCGGCGGATTATCCAGGTCACGCTGGAAAAGGAACTGGAATTCCGCCCTCATAAAGACCGCATTGCCGTCTGGCTCCACGGACCTGGGCCGCGGGGCGCTTCCGAAACTCCGGAAACCATCTGGCTCCGCGAAACCCTGGCCAGGATCGACGAAACCCGATAAAATCATCCCCAATCAACCGACATGGACGACATCCGATGGATCGTTCCCCAGGCAGACGCCCGTGCGCCCGAACAGGGGAACGCAACCGGCGTTTTAGGGGTATCTAAGGGGAGGTGGGGCATGAAGCGGTTGGTGTCGTGGTTCCTGGTGATGAGCGTCGTGATGCTTCTCGGAGCGGAACGGACCTGGGCTCAAGGATTGGTTTCCAAGCAATCTTTGGGCGAGAAAAAGGTGCTGGTGGTCATGATCCGGTTTCCGGATGTCGTTCCCCAGTTTTCGCCCGAAGCCATGAAGGAAAAATACTTCGAAAAGCTGAACCGATACGTACGGTCCATGTCCCTGGACCGAACCCGTCTGACCGGACGGGTAACCGATTGGTACACGCTTCCCAAACCCGTTTCCCAATACCGGATTTCCCAACACAACCTGGGAGTTGATCGCCGTAAGATCGAAACCTTGATCGACGACGGACTTCGCCTGGCCGCCCAGGATCACGATCTGAAGCAGTACCAGATTGTTTTTCTTTCTTTGGGTGCCCGCCGGGAGGATTACGGGATGATGGGGTTGTGCGGGTATCCGGGCATGTTGGGTTGGTCCGGTCCGGCGCCCAAAGGGGTGGGAAGCCTGGAAGGAGTGGCCATCTATTGCGAACCGGCTCACCTGGGCGTGGTGTTTCACGATCTGGCTCATATCCTGGGCGGCGTCCAGGAAGACCGGCGGGTGGTTCCCTGCCTGTACGACCACGATCTGCAGGGCCAACCCGGGCCGTTCCGGAATTTCGCCCAGTTTTACCTGACCAACGTGGGCTATTTCGATCCCATGTCCTGCCATTATGTGGACCTGAAGCAGGGGCCGCCGGGCCTCAGTTCCTGGACCCGGCTCCGGCTGGGGTGGCTGCCGCCGTCCAAGGTGCTGGAAATCCCCAAAGGAAAACCCTTCCGGTTCACCCTGGGGCCGCTGACCGACGGCCGATCGCCCACGCTGGCGGCCAGGGTCCGGTTGGACAAGGACGTTTACTATCTGTTCGAAAACCGCCAGGCCTTGGGCGCCGACCAATGCCTGCCGTCCTTCGGCCTCCTGGTATACCGGGCGGACGACCGCACGCTGGAATGCCGCCGAGGATTGACTCCGGTTCTCGCGGTGAACGCGGACCCGTCAGTGCCGGAACTCCGGGCCGCGCCCCTGACCATGAAGGGAAGAAAAGAGTATGAAAATCAAAACGATGGGTTCAAGGTCCGCCTGCTGGGTCAAAAAGGGTTGAACCTCGAGGTCGAGGCAACCATGAATCCGTAGTGGACCTTTTTCACCGTTTTTCGGGCGGATGGATCGTTCGGCGGTCTGATCCGGCCATGGGACGAGGCGGAACGAAGAGAATCGTTTTGTCCTCGACGACAGGCTGTTGTGGAATGAGAATCCGGCTCTTCGTTGCTTTGAATGGGCGAACAGTAGACGTGAAAGAGAAAAAGGGGCGACCGCTATGGCCAACTCATAAAATACTGTATTATATCAAATTGTTATGAGTGCGGCCGGCCGCGAGTTTTTTCCTTTATTTCTGATCCTCTCCCGGTCCCCGGTTACCCACTTGAAACCGCGAAGAGCCCTTTTTTCTCTTGTGGTGGTCCCACAACCAACGGGAGACCAGCGCGATTTCCAACAACACCGCCCCGGCGGCCAAGTGGAAATGGAACAGGACATAGATGAATTCGGCATAGTCCAGCCAATCCACCAGGCCTCTTCCAACGCCTAACATGGTTATTCCGAGCAGGATGGCTAAGGGCATCATCAGGGAAAGAACAACATAAGCCAGTAGTAGCGTCAACCTGTTAAGACGGTCTGTAACTCGAAAAATTATCGCCAACCAGAATCCGCCAAACAAAAACATCCAGGGATAGATAATGAAAATGGGCAAATCCGACTCGACCAAAATGGCGGTAATGACCATAGCCTGGTATTGGATAAAAAAACCAATAACCATATAGCGTAAAAGCGTCAACATCGGTCCAACTCCTTCATTGAAATTCATAGCATTGAAACATGCTATTCTTTTCCTTAAAATTATCCAGGACGACAAACCAGTAAAACATTTCATATTATCAGTTTCACAAGTTAAGTGAGTATATAAGTGTTTTTTGTTTTTGTCAATTGTTTTAATATGCTCCCTTTTTCAGCGGCCGTTTCCGGCCGCCGATTGGTTAAGGAATTGGGAAAGGGCAAAGGAATCCTCAGAAATCATAGAAGTCTGAATAATCCCCCACAACCACAAGCACGGGTCCCTGACTTTTTTTCATATACGGGAATAGGCGTTTGTCGTTTTCCCCTATATCAATGCATCCAGCGGAGCCTTGTTTTCGACCGCCATGTATATAGTGTCCACCTCGGCCAAGTGTTTCCGTACCAGGCAACGGTTTTAAACGAACACGATAATCTCTCCAGTCGGATATGTACTTACGATAAACCTATTTGACTGGGTCTGAGGGCTGACTGATTTCCTTAGGTTCGAACTGATACAACCCAGGAGGAATCGGCCCGGAGTTTTTCCAGGTTTCGGTGAAAGCGAGCCCTTTGTACGGCGGGCCGAACTGGCCGGAACTGGCGTCGTAGGACTGGATCAGGCGCCCATTTTTCACCCAGTGGAGCTTATCCCCTGAGAAATACAGAATTTCGCCCTGGTGTTCCGCCGCTTCGGCGCCCCGAACACGAATGTTTTTCCCCGTGAACACTCCTTGGGGCCACCGGCGAGGATCGTTGGGGTCCTTGTACTCCTTCTGGTACGCGTCCTGCGCCATTTGATTGGGCATTCCGCTGTTTCGGTCCATGGTTGTTCTCCTTTTAAGTTTTGGGCGCCAGCGGCGCTTGGCTGCTTTTTCATGGCGCCTTTACCTATGGGAAATCCATAACCCCCTGTAAAAAAACGCCCTGGAAATCATGTTACAAACGAAAACATAATAATTTCAAATCGTTGAAGATATCCATGACTCTGCTTCACGTTCAGCGCAACCTGCTCCAGCATTACCCGGCCTGGAAAAACCTGAAAAATAGTTGAACGTTTTTTTTTGATGGACCAAAAATTGATCCAATTCACGAAAAATTTTCAATGCAGCCATCATTCATTAATTTTAAATCATTTTCATGGATTTTTGCCGATTATCATCTTCAATTGGAGCAGTGGAAAGAATTGTTTCGAAAAAATGCATCCGCATCGCTTTTTTATGGGGCCTCCCCTTTCGCAAGGGCCAAGGCCTCTGGTTTTACAAACGCCTTGACACCCGAGGCCAGGGGCTGGCATGGATAGGACGGCCCGGTTGGCGCCAGAGGTCAAAGTCACGCCGGGTGAAGCCTATTCCCATTAGATAACGGGTGGACTCATGAACATATGCGTGGTGGGCGTGGGGTACGTGGGGTTGGTCACCGGGACCTGTTTCGCCGAATTCGGCGTGGACGTGGCTCTGGTGGACAAGGACGAAGACCGGATCGCTTCCCTGAAGGACGGCCGGGTGCCGTTTTTCGAACCGGGGCTCGAAGAACTGGTCCGTAAAAATACTCGGGAAGGCCGGTTGACGTTTACCACGGACCTGGGCCAGGCGGTGAACGACGCCCTGGTATTGTTCATCTGCGTGGGTACGCCTTCGAGCCCGGATGGTGAAGCGGACCTGCAATACGTTCGCGAAGTGGCGGCGGATATCGGCCGGACCATGCGGGGGTACAAGGTCGTCGTGACCAAAAGCACGGTGCCGGTGGGTACGGCGGAACTGGTCCGGGGCATCATCCGCGAACAACTGGCCGGCGATATTCCCTTCGATGTCGCGTCCAATCCCGAATTCCTGCGCGAAGGGGCCGCCGTGGAAGATTTCATGCGGCCCAACCGGGTGGTGGTGGGGACCGACAGCGCTCAGGCCCAGGCCATCCTGAAGGACCTGTACCGGCCGCTGTATTTGATTGAAACCCCGGTGGTCATGACCAACATCCCCACGGCCGAAATGATCAAATACGCGGCCAACGCCTTTTTGGCCACCAAAATCAGTTTCATCAATGAAATAGCCAATTTGTGCGAATACTACGGCGCCGACGTGCACCATGTGGCCAAGGCCATGGGCCTGGATCACCGCATCGGCGGAAAATTCCTGCATCCCGGCCCGGGATTCGGGGGGTCCTGTTTTCCAAAGGATACCCGCGCCTTGGTCCGGTTGGCCGAGCGGCGGGGGTACGATCTTCAAATCGTTCGGGCGGCCATTGAAGTCAATGAACGGCAGGGTCACCGGATGGTCAAAAAAATCGAAACCGCCCTGGGCGGACTCGACGGACGGACCGTGGCCGTCTTGGGCCTGACCTTCAAACCCAATACGGACGACATCCGTGAAGCGCCGGCTCTGTTCATCATCCGGGAACTTCTGGCCCGGGGGGCCCGCGTTCGGGCCTTCGATCCCGTGGGTATGGACAACGCCCGGGCCGTTCTTCCCGAAGTGGTTTATGCCCAGGACACGTACGACGCGGCCGAAGGAGCCGATGCCCTGGTGCTGGTGACCGAATGGAACCAATTCCGCAACATCCAGTGGGACCGCATGACCGGCCGGATGAAGGGCCGGGTGGTCCTGGACCTTCGGAACATTTATGACCCCGAACGGCTGAGGGAGAAGGGCTTCACCTACTATTCCGTGGGCCGGTTGTAATACCGGCGCCTCGGGCGGCCGTCTGAAGGCCGGGGACATGCTCATGGGACGGATCGCGGCGTTTTTCGATTTCGATCAGACCCTCTTGACCACTTCCAGCGGCCGCCTGGGCATGCGGTATATGTGGGAACATCGGGCCGTCACCTTGTCGTTCATCCTCAAGGTGGTGGCGGCCAACCTGTTGTATCAGCGACACCTGATTACCGAAGAAACCATGAGCCGCCTGCTGATCCGGGTGTACCGGAACAAAACATTGGCCGATTTCGAAGCCGGAGCGCCGGACTTTTACCGGCAATGCCTCCGGCCCAATCTGGCTCCGGCCCTTCTTACCCGGGTTCGGGATCACCAGAACCAGGGCCACGTGCTGGTGTTGATTTCGGGGTCGGTGCGGTACATGCTCCAGCCCGTGGCCGATGATCTGGGGTTCGACCACCTGGTGTCCACGGACCTGGAAGTGGGGCCGGACGGCCGGTTGACCGGACGGACCGCCGGACCGGTTTGCGTGGACCGGCACAAGGGCCGGATGGCGAAGGAATTGGCGATCAAGGAAAATTTGGACCTCGAACGATCCTTCGCGTACGGCAACCATCAATCCGATCTGCCTCTATTGGAAATGGTGGGCCGGCCGGCGGTGGTGGAACCCACCGAACCCCTGAAAAAAGTGGCCGAACGCCTGGGTTGGCCTATTCTGGCTTTCCGCTAGTTTCGGCGGCGTTACGATCCATAGGGATCGCACTGAAAAAGACGGCCGACCGATGGTCCGCCATGCTTCCCACCCCCATGGTTCCAGGAGACCTGTTCCATGCCGACCGCGCCGATGGTGGTGTTTTCCCATGGCCGGGAATCCGGGCCGTTCGGCCGGAAGATCACGGCCTTGTCCGGAATTGCCCAAGGCCGGGGACACCTCGTGGTTTCCCTGGATTACCGAGGGTTGGACGACCCCGAAGCCCGAGTGGAAAAATTATGCGGTTTTCTGGAAGAATTGGCCGGCGAACCGGCCGTTCTGGTGGGGTCCAGCCTGGGAGGATACGTCGCCGCCGTCGCGGCGGGCCTTTTTCCGGCGGCGGGTCTTTTTTTAATGGCTCCGGCCTTGTACCGGGCGGGATACCGGCGCCGGGAATACGCGCCTTTAACCCGCCGGATCGAAGTGATTCACGGCTGGGCGGACGACGTCATCCCCCTGGAAACCAGCCTCCGGTTCGCCGGATTGTTCCGGGCCACGCTCCATGTCGTGGATTCCGACCACCGTCTGGAAGGGAGCCTATCGGAAATCGGCCGCTATTTCGGTTGGTTTCTCGAAACGATTCCGTAAGGATCAGGACGGCTTGGCTTCATCCAGAACGGTCCGTACCTGGCTGAGCATATCGCCCAAATGATACGGCTTGCCGATGAAACCCCGGGCGCCTTCGGGAAGCCCGCCCATGGTTGGACTTTCGGCCTGGTACCCCGAAGAAATGATCACCTTGACATTGGCGTCCAGGGCCAGAAGATGGGTCAGACACTGGCGGCCGCCCATGCCCGGCATGCCCAAGTCCAGAATCACCAGATCGATGTCGGCGCCTCGTTCCCGAAAAACCTCCAACGCCTCTTCCCCGCTTTGGGCTCGCATGATCTTGTATCCGCGGCTTTCCAATATTTCCGCCGCCACTTCGATAATCGATTCGTCGTCGTCCACCAATAATATCGTTTCCTGGCCCCGGCTGGTGGTGATCGGGTTGACCGGAGCTTCATCCCCGGTTTCGGCTTGGTCGGGCAAAGCCGGCAAATGGATGATAAACGACGTGCCCCGGCCTGGACTGCTTTCGCAGCGGATATGTCCGCCGTGGGTCTGGACGATGCCGTACACGGATGGAAGCCCCAGCCCGGTGCCTTCGCCTTCGTCCTTGGTGGTGAAAAAAGGTTCGAAGACCCGCTCCCGAATTTCGCGGGTCATGCCCACGCCGGTATCGGTTACGGTCAAAAGCACGTACGGCCCCGTTTCGAGCCCCAGAACGTCGTCCTGGACGGCCCCGTTCAACCGGACGTTTTCAGCCCGAAATGTCAACCGGCCGCCTTCGGGCATGGCGTCCTTGGCGTTGGTGGCCAAATTGAACAAAACCTGCTCCATCTGGCTGGCATCCCCCTGGACCAGCCATAAATCGTCGGCCAGCGCCGCTTCCAGGGTGATCATCTTCGGCAGGGTCCGCTCCAGAATCTGAATGGTTTCCATTATTTCCCAGCCCAGGTCCATGGGCTTCAGGTCCGGTTCCACCTTGCGGCTGAAGGTCAGGAGCCGGCGGACCAGATCCGCCGCACGTTCCACCTTGCGGGCCATGGCTTCCAAATACCGGGTATTTTCCTCGGGCGAATCCCCCCGAACCATCATCAGCTGGATGTACCCGGAAACCGCCTGGAGGATATTGTTGAAATCGTGGGCAATACCGCTGGCCAGCGTGCCGATGGCCTCCATTTTCTGGGATTGAAGCAACTGCTCGCGAATGCGGTTGATCTCCCGCTGGGTCCGGACCCGATCGGTGATGTCCCGGCCGGAAACGCTGATGTACGGCGGAGCTGGGCGCCGGTGGACTTTCGTGGATTTCACCTCGATATACCGGGCCGAACCGGTTGGACCGACCTGCTTGTACACGCCTTCCACCCAGCCGTCCGTTTTCAGCCGGTCCAGGTACCGGGTCAGTTGGTCCACGCCGTCCGGAGGCGTCAGAAATTCGGCCAGACAGCGGCCCACCACCTGATCCTGGGACAGTCCGATCAAGGACGTGGCCGCCGGATTGGCCGCCAGAACCACGCCTTCGGAATCCAGGGAAAAAACCAGATCGCCTATGGAATTGAATAATTCCCGGTACAACCGTTCCGATTCCAACCGGGCTTCCTCCGCCTTTTTCCGTTCCGTGATGTCCCGCGAAGTACCCACCGAACCGGTCACCGTGCCTGATCCATCATGGATCAGGGCCGCGGACAAAAGCGCCGTGAACCGATCCCCATTCTTCTTCAGGTTGGTGATTTCACCCATGAACTGGCCCGAACGCTCCAATTGTTCCATGACCAGATCGGCTTCCTTTTCCTGGGCGTACAATCGGCGCACATCCTGGCCTCGGATTTCATCCAGGCGGTAGCCAAAGGTATCCTGGGCCGCCTGATTGAATTCCAGAATCCGGCCTTCGGGGTCTACGGAAACAATCATGTCCAGGGAGGCCTGGATCAGGTTTCGGGCGTATCCATTGGCTTTTTCAGCTTTCAGTTCGGCCTTCAGGCGGTGGGTCCGTTCCCGTTCCATATCCCGGTTCCGTGCCTTTACGGCTTCTCGCAAGGCGCCATTCCAGAACAGTACAGCTACGATCAGGGCGATCAGCGATCCGGCCAAGGCCACGACGATCAGCCAAAATTCGAAAAACGTGTAAAGGGGAGGGGATGAGGATGGTTGTGGATCGGATGAACGTAGGGGCGCGACTTGGTTGTTGACGGCCAGACCGGAATTCGCCGTTCCGGAAGAAGATTCTGGAGTTACCGTTCGGTAAGTCTGGCCGCCGGCGTTGATTCCAAGCGGATTCCCCGCCCCATGGCACGGAAACGATAAAAATAGAAAGCCGCTGAGAAAAAAGGCCGACAGCAAAACGACGGCCTCTTTCCAGAAGAGGATGAAACGACGAACCACACCGCCGCCAGCCTTTAAGCCGGAGGCGTCATCCTCTCCGCGACGAGGTCCGGAGATATCATGCATTGAATTAGGTCTTTCAGCTTCCCCAAGCTGGCGTTACCTTGATCTTTGTATCTCAAGGTTTTCCGGTTCGTCAAGCCCTGAACAAGGTTTCGGAGGGCCGGGCTAGGGGGTACCTAAAAATATGTTCATGGAAATTATTGATTAAGTTTCAGGCGGCGAAGCGGTGGGGCCACCCCAAAAACGAAAAAAACCAGCCCGAGCCAAAGCGCTCCTCCGGCCGCCACGAACAGAGCCGGAAATCCCGCCTGGTTGCCGATCCAACCCAGAACAAGGGATCCGCAAAGCAGCCCGGTATCGATGCCGCCGGTGTAAATCCCATTGATTTTGCCTCGGATGCCAATGGGTTCGCCGCGAAGGGCCAGAACGCTCAAAGACGGGAACAGAAAGCCATGCCCCGTGCCCGTGACCAGTCCCGAAACCAGCAAGAGAGGCATGCCGTTGAGGAAAACCAGGATCAGGAGCCCCAAACCGGTCAGGAACAAAGCCCAGGGAATAATCCGTTCCTCGCCCACCCGATCGGCCAGCCTTCCGCCGAAAAGCCGGGTGACGATGGCGGCCAGACTGTACCCAACGAAATAGAGGGTGACGAACGGCAGTCCCACGGATTCCCCATAGGGGGCCACGAAACCGCCATACGCGGCCAGCCCCACGCCAAACAGCAGGGCCAGAACCGCTACCCGAAACGTGTGAGGCCGGAACAGGACGGCGAGAAACGACGGCCCCCGCGTTCTCGAATCATTGGAAAAGGACTCAGGCAAGGGGAACTGTAGAACCAGGGCCAACAGCGCGAAAAAGGAAGCGGTAACGTACAATCCCTCGAACCCATAAAAGCGGATCACCCATTCCCCCAAGGCCGGCCCCAGGGCCATGCCCGAAAGCCCGGCCACGCCAAACATCCCAATACCTTCGTTGATTCGATAAGGAGGAATGATATCGGCGATATAGGTAAAACCTCCGGTGAAACAGAAGGCCACCGCCACGCCGTGGATCACCCGGATGCCCAAAAGAGGAAGGCGTATTTCGGCCAGAGTCCCGTCCATGAACCCCAGATACGTCAACGATAACCCGGCCTGCAGAACGCAGCCCACAACGAAGCTTCGTTTGCGGCCGAAACGGTCCACCAGCCGTGAAATCCAGGGCCGGAAAACCACCGAGGCCAAGCTCATGGCTCCCATCATCAGCCCGATTTCCGCCTTGTCCCCCCCATGATCCCGGATAAACAGGGGAAAAAGCAGAAAACAGGAAAAACACGACGTACTGCACAGGTTCGCCGCCGCCATCAGGAGGAATGACCGGGTGTACAGCCTTTGAGGGGATGAGGAATCATCGGCGAATGTCACGAAAAGCCTCGATAAAAAAAGTAAAACCCGTTCCAGCGTCTGGCCATATCATGCCCCCGGCGCCAAAGCAACGGGAAAAGGGGTGAGGACCGGGCCGGCATTGTTACGATCGCGAAATCTTATGGCATGCCTTGTTGAATTGTGTTGGGGTGGTATAATCTCTCTTTAAAACGAAAGCTCTTCTCCACTTCCGTGAAAAGGCGTTTGCCGCCATTGCGTGTGACCGGGCCATCGGCCGATTCTATGGTTCTTAGGTAAATTGATATCTAACGGTTGGGTTTCGATCATTGGTTGTTTCCATCGAAAATTGCCGTTGCCGGAATCCCCACGCTTTGGTCGGACCGGCGGTATGGAGGAGGACATGAAAGGAAGCCCTGGATGGATGATGATTGGGTTGGTTGGGCTGCTCGCGATCGGCTGGGCGTGTGGAAGCGAGCCGGCGGTGGACATTCAGGCCATTATCTCTCAACCCAAAACCTACGTCGGTTCCGAAACCTGCAAATCGTGCCACCTGGAACATTATGATTCCTGGAAAATGACGCTGCACAGCCGGATGCTTCAGGATGTCCGTAAGAACAAGGACGCCGTGGTGGTGGAACTGGATGAAAAAAAAATCCGGGAAGATCTGGCCAAGGTGGGGGACAAGCTGAAGATTCCGGCTGATAAAATATATGTGCCCGTTATTGGTGATATTCAATACACCATCGGGAGCCAGTGGAAACAGAGGTATCTGGTGGAAAAAGGGGGAGATTTGTTCATATCCCCCATTCAGTATAACGTCGATACGAACCGCTGGGTGAATTACCACGAGGACTCCTGGGACAAAAACCCCTGGTTGCTGGGTTGCGGCGGCTGCCATGCCACCGGGGTGAATTTGGAAAAGAAAACCTTTTCCGAACCCGGGGTCGGTTGCGAGGCCTGCCATGGTCCCGGGTCTCATCATGTGGCGCTGCCCAAAACGGCGGTAT
>JAGVGV010000208.1 GCA_020056895.1 Deltaproteobacteria bacterium | reverse complement strand
CGATCTGGTCCCGGCCGGAGGCTGCATCGACGGCGCCCGCCTGGCCCGAATATTCGAGCTGCCCCTGGCCCTTCCCAAGGATAAAAGCCAGCGGCCCAATTGCCTGTGCTCTCAAAGCGTGGACATCGGCGCGTACGATACCTGCCTTCACGGCTGCGTGTATTGCTACGCCACCCGGGACGTCGAAACCGCCCGCAAATGCCATGAAAAGCATGATCCGGAGGGGGAGAGTCTGGCCGCCGTGCCTCAAAGCCGAGGAATCCCCGAGGCGTAATCCTTTTTACAGCATCTTCACCCACTGGTCGGGTGAATCAGCCAAATGGTCAGCGCCGGCTTGGATCAATTCCTCCCGGGACCCGTATCCGTACGTCACCCCCAAGGACCCCAAGCCATGAACTCGGGCGGCCCGGACATCCCCGGCCGTATCCCCCACCATCACGGTTTCCCCGGCCGCCAAGCCTTCCTCGGCCAATATCCGGGCCAGCAGAACATTCTTTTCCGACCAAGGTTCTCCTAACTCGGGGCCATATACATTTTGGAAAAAGAGGGCCAGGTCGAAGTGGTCGATGATCCGGCGGGCGAAATCCCGACGCTTGGCCGTGCCCACGAACAGACGGCTCCGGCCGGACAAAACGGCCAGAGCTTCCCGGACGCCGTTGTACACCCGGTTTTCGAACAGGCCGATCCGGCTGTACCGTTCCCGGAACAGCCGAACCGCCTCGACCGCAAGGTCGTCGCCTTGAGGTCCCAGCAGCCGGCCGAAGGATTTTTCCAAGGGAGGGCCAAGAAAAAAGGAAAGGTCCAGGCTTGGATCCACCGGCCGGCCCAGCCGGTCCAGCGCATAGTGGATCGACCGGACAATCCCTTCCCGCGAATCGGTCAGGGTGCCGTCCAGATCAAAAATGATGGCCGAATAGCCCAAGGGAAACGGCTCCGGAATGTTTCGGCGTCACTTCCTCAAATCCGCCGGGAGCACCACGGTCTGGCGGCCGTTGGTGACAAGGGCGGAACGCTTGTCTTTGGAAAGGGTCCGCGTCCAGACCCCGGCGGTCTGGTCGTTCAGAACGCAGGTGGGTAGCGGGGCGGGCTTGCCCTTTTCCAGGGCTTCCTTCCATTGGCCGCCGGAGTTTCTTTTGAACGTGGCCCGCCGGTCCACGGGGTCGCCGGCCATTTCCCTCAGGTCCACCCATAGTTCATTGGCCAGGGGGCAAAAGGCTTCCAGCATTAAAAAGGGCGTTCCGCCTTCGGGCCAGGCGGGCAGTGTTTCTTCGGTCCAAACCGCGCCGTCCATGGTGGAATACAGGCTGGGGTACGTGGCTTCGATCTGGGACTGGGTGGAGACCCACAACCGGCCGTCCGGTCCCCGGCCGAAGAGGTTGATGGCGCCGTAGAGTTCCTGGCCCAGGGAAAAGCTTTTTTTCTTCAGGTCCACCACCAACGGCCGGGCCATGTTGGGGATGGCCCCCAGGTAATTGGGGATTTGCAGAACGATCAGCAGCCGGTCAGGCCCCAGGTCCACAAGATAGTGGCTGCCCAGGGGTTTGGGGCCGTCGCCCAGTTCCAAGTCCCAGTCGATATCCGTCCGGAGCCGTTCCAAAAGGTCGTTGGGAAGGACCAGGTCGTCCCCGGCGCGAACCGGACCGAAGCCGCCCAAAACCAGGGCCAGGCAGACCAGGGCCGCCGCGAATCGTCTGAAAATTTTTTCGATTCTCATGAGCCATCCTTGGGGCGGCCAACCGGTACGCGGCCGGCCGCCGTGGCGTTCGAGCCGTTTTACCCGCTAAAATTTTCCCGGCTCAGCCACCGCTGGTATTCGCACATTTCGGCCAGAGCGGTTACGGCCCGTTCCGGCGTGGGGAAGTATACGCCGTTGAACGAGCATGAATCCACTTCGAATACGGTTTTTTCTTCAGCGCCCGAAAGCAGGCTCACGCCCACGATGGGCTTTTGGTGTTGGTCCATCAATTGGGATAAATGGCGTACGTAATCGGCTTCGAATTGGTCGAGCAATTTGTATAAGTCTTTCAGAAATTCCGGATCGATGGTCGGATCGGCCTTGAGGGTGGACGATGTCATCCGGTCCAGGCCGAATTTGCGGCCCAGAATCCCCAGATTGATCACCGCGTCGCAGCCATCCCAGGCCATGAGTTCGGACATGACCCGCATAGGAATGGTGGGATCGGTTTCACCCACCAGATCGATGGGGTTGCCCCGGCTCCAATAGGGCGGCAGAATTCCATCCAGGCGTTGGATGATTTCGGGCGTTAGTGCCGGCACTTTCAGGCCCATTTCGTGGCAAAGGTCGGCCGTGACCACTCCCCAGCCGCCGCCCAAGGTCATGACCGCCACCCGGCGGCCCTTGGGCAGAGGCAGGGATGAAAAAGCGGCCGAAAGGTCCAATAGGTCCATGGACCGCCTGGCCAACACGATGCCGGCCTGGCGGCAGGCGGCGTCGAAGACCTTGGCGTCCTGAGCCAGGGCGCCGGTATGGCTGGCGGCGGCTTGGGCTCCGGCGGCGGTCCGGCCCCCCTTCAAGAGAACAATGGGTTTTTTGCGGCTGACGACTCGGGCCGATTCGAAGAACCGGCGGCCGTCCTTGATGCTTTCCACATAAAGGAGCACGGTGCGGGTTTTCGGGTCCACGGAAAAACCGTCCAGGGCGTCCTCGATGGTCACCATGGCCTCGTTGCCCGACCCGGCGAAGGCCCGGATGCCGATTCCCTGTTGTTCGGCGAAGGTGAGCAATTGCACGCCCATGTTGCCGGATTGGGAAACGAAGGCCGTGCCTCCGGGCTTGGGCCGGACGTGGGCGCCGGTGCAGTAAAATTTATGGTGAGGGTTGCAGATGCCCATGGTGTTGGGCCCCAGGATCAAAATGTCGTGCTCGCGGGCGGCCTGGACCAGCGCCCGTTCCAGTTCCCGGCCCTCGGGGCCGGTTTCGGCGAAGCCGGACGTGATCAGAACCACGTTCCGGATGCCTTTTTTAGCCAACCCCGGGATCACGGAAAGCACCTTGTCCGCCGGTACGGTGACCACGGCCAGGTCCACGGGGTCGAGGATATCGGTTACGGTTTTGTATACGGCCCGGCCGCCGATATGCTCCGTTTTGGCGTTGACCAAGTGAATGGGGCCGGGAAAATCGCCGGCCACCACCATGGTGAACATCAGATGGCCCCATTTCCGGAACGTGCCGGAAGCCCCCACGAAGGCCACGCTTTTGGGATGAAACAGCGCCGACAGGCGGGCGGGGTCCACGGGACTCCGCCGTTCTTTGGCCTGGCCGGGATCCCCCAGCACCACCAGGGCGTCCACGGCCGCCACCCGGCCGTCAGGGGTGACTTTCAGCGGGTTGATATCCACTTCCCGAACCTGGGGGATTTCCCGGGCCAGCCGGGACAACCCGGTCAGCGTTTGAATCAGGGCCGACCGGTCCACGGCGGCTTCACCCCGGAAGGGACCCATCAACTTTTTGGCCCGGATTTCATCCAGCATGAACTCGGCGTGGGCCTGCGAAAGGGGAGCCAGGCCGAAGACCACGTCG
Source organism: Deltaproteobacteria bacterium (assembly GCA_020056895.1). Classification (GTDB taxonomy): domain Bacteria; phylum Desulfobacterota; class Desulfarculia; order Adiutricales; family JAGVGV01; genus JAGVGV01. Next base: position 1,413 of record JAGVGV010000208.1, on the reverse strand, counting down.
GCCAACGCTTCGGTCAGCACTCCGCCCAACCCGAACATAACCACGGGACCGAACTGGGGATCGGTAAACAGGCCGGCCACCAGCTCCCGCTGGCCCTGAACCATGGGCTGGACCAGAAACCCTTCCAGATCGTCCCCGGCCGCCGCCTGGATTTCCCGGGCCGCCTGAATCACTCGGCCGGAGTCGGATAGTCCCAGGCGGACCAGGCCTTTTTCGGTCTTGTGGGTGAGCCGGGCGCCCAGGCCCTTGACCACCACGGGATACCCGAATTCGTCGGCGGCTCGGGTGGCTTCGTCGGGCGTCCGGGTTTCCCGTTCCGGGACCACGGGAACGCCATACAGCGCCAAGAGCCGCTTGGCCTCGGCTTCGGTCAGCGTGGTCCGCCCCTGGTCCAGGGCGGTTTGAATCAGATCGTTCGGGATCATGGCCGTGCCTCCAAAGATTCCAGCGAATCAACATCCGGCGGGCATCATAGCACATTGGACAACGGTTCAATAATCGAAAATACGATTGCGTCTATAACAATTTGATTTTGCATATAATTTTAGAATATAAAAATGGGCGGCGGAAGATGGTTCCCCTTGGGGCCGCGCTATGGATCCTGATCCATTGAACAAATAACGAAGCGGCCAAGGCGAAGAGAGCCCCATACCGCTCTTTCATCGACGATAAAGATTAATCCCCGTCCGGTGAATCGGACAGGGCGGTCAGGACTTCGGCAGAGTTCAGATACTGAGACGCCGCGGCCTGGTATTCCAAAAAGGCCATCCATAGCTGGAACCATTCCCGGTTGTACCAGGCGGGGAAATGGCTTTGGAAACCTTGGGCGGCGTATTGCGTCAGGTCGGTGTATTCATCGAGGCAGTCGGGGCAGAGGGTGACGGTGACGTTCAACCCGGGATGGGTTACGGCGCTGATGGGTTCGGCGTGCAGGCCGCATTTGGCGCACCGAAGACCGCAACCCACGCACCGCACGGTGGATTGGAAGCGCCGGACCCGTTCTGCCCGCCGCTGGTCTTCCATCCGCTTTTTTCGTCCGCCCAGGTCAATGACGTTGGCCACGTTGATGCTCCCTTCCGGCTGGTTCGATTATACCACGATCGGGCCGGAAGAGAGAGCGGAACCGGTTTCCTTAACGATCCTGCCGGAACCTATTCCCAAATAAGGGATTTGGCCTTGGGGAGAGGTCTAGCTGGCGGCGGCCATCGAGGTAAGATCGGCCTCGATCTCCGCGCCGGTGGCTCCATCCCGCCGGGATAAAACCTGCCGGGCGCCGGCGATGCTGTATTTTTCGTCCTTCAACAGGCTCTTGATCTCCAGCACGCGAGTGACGGTGCCCTCGTCGTACCGCCGCTGCCGGCCTGAGGTCCTCAAGGGGCGGAAAAATCCGTTGAACTCCGATTCCCAGTACCG
>JAGVGV010000262.1 GCA_020056895.1 Deltaproteobacteria bacterium | reverse complement strand
GCCGCCCGGGCCGCCGTGGAACTGATGGGCGGCATGAAGCGGTTCGTCCGCCCGGGCCAGAAGGTGGTGATCAAGCCCAACATGAGTTTTCCGGCGCCGCCGGAACGGGCGTCGAACACTCATCCGGACGTGGTTCGGGAACTGGCCCTGATGTGCCGGGAAGCCGGAGCGGCTCACGTGGCCATTCTGGACAACCCGCTGGCCTCGGCGGACCGATGCCTGGAAGCCGCCGGAATCCGCGAAGCCCTGACGAACGTGGATGGCGCTTCGGTCCGGATGATCGAAGACCCATCGCTGTTCCACGAAACCGACCTGGTTCAAGGAACCATTCTCAAGAAAACGGACATCATGCGGCCGGTGCTGGAAGCCCATGTGTTGATCGCCGCGCCCGTGGCCAAGTCCCATAGCGGCGCCGGCGTCAGCCTGTCCATGAAGGGGATGATGGGGCTGATTCAGGACCGGATCGTGATGCACCGCCTGAACCTGGCCGAAACCATCGTGGACGTGGCTTCGCACCTGAAGCCCCACCTGGTGGTGATCGACGCCACCCGGGTGCTCTCCACCGGCGGGCCTGGCGGGCCGGGTACGGTGATCCCGGCCGGTACCGTGATCGCTTCCACCGATATGGTCGCGGCCGACGCGTACACGGTGTCCGCCTTTGAATGGTACGGCCAGAAATACCGGCCCGATCAGGTTCGGCATATCCGCGTGGCTCACGAACGAGGCCTGGGCCGGATGGACTGGGAAAACCTGCGGGTTCAAACCGTGACCGTCTGATGCGTTTGTATAAAATCGTCCCCGGGGGCCTCTTGGCCTTGTTTTTCGGGTGGGTCGCCCTGGCGGCCATGGGGGGTGATCCGGCCGGGCTGGACCTCTTTTTAAGGCTGGACCCTTTGATCGCGCTGGGGACCTTGGCGGCCGGCCGGACCTGGGCCTGGCCGCTTTTGCCCGCCGGGTTGGTGATGCTGGCCACGCCCTTTTTCGGCCGGCTTTTCTGCGGGTACCTTTGCCCCATGGGCGCTCTGGTGGACCTGGGGGAACGGCTGGGGGGGCGGCCCCGAACCGGTCCCCGGCCCGCCGACGGTTTCGGCTGGATCAAATACGCGCTCCTGGCCTGGATCATGGCGGCCGCCGTGCTGGGGGTATCGTTCGTCTTCCTGGCGTCACCCCTGTCCCTGGTCACCCGGGCCGCCGCGCTGGCGGCCTATCCCATCCTGGCCCTGACCGCCTGGGCCGGGCTGCCGGCGGTACATGCCCTGGCCGGTTTGATAAACGTTCCGGACTGGACCTTGATCCAGGTCCGCGTGCCCCGGTTCGAAGCCACTCAGTTTTTCATCCTGTTTTTTTTCATTTTGGTTTTCTGGGCCGGACAAAAGGGATCGCGGTTTTGGTGCCGACATTTATGCCCGGCGGGCGGCCTTCTGGCCTTTTTGTCGGCACGGCCGATATGGAAAAGAACGGTCAGCGAGGCCTGCACGGCCTGCGGCGCCTGCGTCAAGGCCTGCCCCATGGCCGCCATCGACTCTGGCCAGCCCAAGGCCGCCCGGTTCCGGGAATGCCTGGTCTGTCGGACCTGCGAAAAGGTCTGCCCGGTCCGGGCCGTTTCCTTTCCTTCCCATCCCAGGCCCGCTCTTCCTGCTTCGGTTCCGGCGTCCGGCTCCGCCCCCGTTTCCAACACCAGTTCCGTGGATATCCCCCGCCGCCGGGTGCTTCTGGGCGCCTTGGGGGGCGCCGTTTCAGCGGCCGTAGCCCACGCCGGTCCCCTGCCGGCCATGACGGGTATCCTCAAGCCACCCAACCAAACCGATCTGATTCGGCCTCCGGGAGCCCTGCCCGAATGGGATTTTTTGGCTTTGTGCGTCCGCTGCGGGGAATGCCTGGCCGCCTGCCCCACCGGCGTGCTTCAGCCGGTCTGGTTCCAGTCCGGCCCGCTGGGGCTGTTTAGCCCGAGAATCGCTCCCTGGATGGGGTACTGCGATCCTTCCTGCCGGCGGTGCGGCCAGGTCTGCCCGACGGGAGCCCTTCGTCTTTTGGAACCGGCGGACCGGATCTGGGCCAAAACCGGAACGGCGGTGATTGACCGCCGGCGTTGTTTGGCTTGGGAAGAAGGTAAAAGCTGTTTGGTCTGCGATGAGGTCTGCCCGTACGACGCGGTGGATTTTCACATGGAACCGGGGCTGGCCGTCGCGGCGCCGCACGTGGCCGAAGACCGGTGTTCGGGCTGCGGCGCCTGCCAGCGGTTCTGCCCGGTGATCGGCCGGTCGGCCATTTACGTTACTCCGGCCGGTGAAATGAGGCTGACCCAAGGATCGTACCAGGCGGAAGCCCGCACCCGAGGGCTGATGCTACAACTCCGATCGGCCGCCCCGGCTCCGCCGGCCCCCCCCGCCGCCGGCCCGGCTCCGGGGTTCGACGTGGACCTTTAGAAGGATACCGGTTTCGTCCAAAATAACGGGATTGCCTGGGAAAAGAGGGGGGGCGCTAGTGGCAAGTCATGTGTTAACTGTCGGCAAG
>JAGVGV010000265.1 GCA_020056895.1 Deltaproteobacteria bacterium | reverse complement strand
TCGGGCGGCTTTTTGCTGGCCGATTACCGGGAACAGATCGAACCCCTGTTCGAACCGGGCCGCGAAGTGGCGCTGTACCGCGATCCCGAAGAACTGGCCGACCTGGCCCGATTCTACCTGGATCATGAGGCCGAACGATTGAAGGTGGCCGAACGGGGACGGGCCCGGGTTTTGGCCGAACACACGTACCGGCGACGGTTGGCGGCAATGATGACCATCATGCACAAGGAATTCGGATCATGACCGATTCCCTGGACACCCTGGTCATCCAACTGGCCCGGTTCGGGGATTTCCTCCAGTCCACGCCGCTCCTGGCCCGGCTCCGGAAGGCCCGGCCCGATGGCCGCCTGGCCGTAATGGTTGATTCCGGCCTCGAACCCCTGGCCCGAAAAAATCCCCACGTGGATCAGGTGATTCCCGTGGATTTGTCCGGCCTTCGGAGCCTGGCGTGCGGGCCGGAACCGGTGGACCGGATGATGGACGGCGCCTGGACCCTTTTGGCTGGGCTCAAACCATTCATCACCCGAAGGATCATCAACCTGAACACCTCGCGGATTTCGGCGCTGATCGGCCGTCTGATCCGGTGTGAAACCTGGGACGGACCCAGCCTGGCCGCTGACCGGATAGGGCTCGATCGCCCCCTCTGGTCGGAATTCATCATGGCCCTGATGGGGGAACGCCCCTTGATCCGGTTCAACCTGGTGGACCTGTACCAAGCGTACGTTCCGGGTCCATCGGCCGAACCCTTGACGTATCCGGTGTCCGTAGAGGCCCGAACCCGAGGACTTGGGCTCCTGAGTCCAAGAACCGCCGGTCCCCGGATCGGGTTTCAAATGGGGTCCAAAAACGAGCTCCGCCAGTGGCCGCCGGAATTGTTCGCCGATCTGGCCCGCCGGCTGGTCGCCCATGACCGGGCTCAGGTGGTGCTGCTGGGCACGCGGGAAGAACGGGGCCTGGCCGGGCCGGTGGTCCGGACGGTTTCGGACCTCAAGGCCGGAGGACAGGGTTCGACCGCCGATGCCTCCACGTCCGGGGGCGTGGTGGACCTGATGGGCCGAACGACCATCGATGAGTTGGCCGGAGTCCTGGCCGGGCTGGACCTTCTGGTCACCACGGATACCGGCGCCATGCATCTGGCGGCGGCGGTGGGAACGCCCATTCTGGCCCTGTTCATCGGCCCGGCCTTCGGCCACGAAACCGGGCCGTACGGTCCGGGCCACGTGGTGGTTCAAACGGCTCTGGCCTGCGGCCCCTGCCGGGAATCGGCCGGGTGCCGGAATCCCCGCTGCCGGGACTTGATCCAACCCGAACTCGTGGCCGAAGCGGCCCGGCGGATCGTTCAACACGGTTCCTTTCAGGGCCTCCCCGACCCTGGCGCCCACGTTCAAATACTGATTTCGGAAATGGATTCCTTCGGCGTCCGGTTCCGGCCTCTAACGCCCCGACCCTTCACCCGGGCCGAAGCGGCGGCTCTGGCCTGGCGGGAAGCCGGCCGGGGGCTGCTGGACCCGTCGTACTGCCTGGACGAAGCGGCTCTTATCCGGGAACGGTCCTTTTTCGAGCCGCCCATGAACCGTTTTCCGGGCCGGAAAGAGCCAACTCCGGACATAGCCGGCCATCCATCGTCCCTCGAACGGGTTCAGGCGCTTCTGGTCCGGCGAGGCATGGCCTTCCAGGCCCAGCGGTTGGAAAAGGATTGGCGAACGGTGTTCGGCCTCCTTTCGGATGGACTTTGGCCCACGGCGCCGGAACACCATTTTCAAAGCATCGGAAATAGGTTATGATGATGTCGTCCTTGGCTGAAAAAAATACCGGACGGGTGGAACGGTGGGCGTCGCCGGAAACATTTCGGCGGATCATGAGCGCCCCGCCGACGGACCAGGCGGAAGTCTGGGCCTCGACCAGCGGCCCCCCCACCGTCCGCGTCCGGGGCATCACCCTTCACGGCGGAGTGAACCCCGAAGCCGAAGCCCGAATCTGGGCCGAACGGATCGAAGCCTTATCCAGCCCTTTGGCGGTGTTCGGGTTCGGGTTTGGGTACCACTTGGCCGCCCTGGCCCGCCGGTTCCCCGGACCGCTGACGGTCATCGAACCCGACCCTGGCCTGATCCGTTTGGCCATGGACTGGATGGACCTGGAAACCATCGACGCCGATATCCGGCTGGTCGTGGACCCATTGGACTCCGTTGACTCCGGGATCACTCGGTTGTTGCCTCATCCCCCTTCGGTCCGGCTCAACCGGCCCGATTGGGATTATTGGCGCCGCCGGATCGAGGATCAGGCGCGGGGCCGAACCCGGCCCCTTGAAGACCTCGCGGCCCGGTGGCGGGAAACGGCCGGCGGTCCAGCCTTATTAAGCGGTTTTGAACCCGGAACGGCGGTGGGGCCGGCCCTCTTGGCCCAAAAGGCCCGGCGGGAACCCGGCCCTTTGAACCAAGCCGCCATTCTGGCCCTATTGATCGATGAACTGGCCCGCCTGGGGCCCGAGGGACCCTTTTGAGGAGCGCATCCATGGAAATCCGTATCGATGGCCGACGGCTGGACGAAACCCTGGTGCCCGGGGACAACCTGGAAGAAATCCTGGACCATCTCCAAAACCACCATGTGCCAGAAAACCGGCTGGTGGGTGAAGTGCGGATCGACGGCGCCCACTATACCGAAGACATACCCCACGCGGCGCTGGAAGTCACCCGGTCCGCCGTGGGCCTTTTGGAACTGATCACCCGGTCCCAGGAAGAGATC
>JAGVGV010000593.1 GCA_020056895.1 Deltaproteobacteria bacterium | reverse complement strand
TGGTCACCTATTTTACAACCCGCAAGATCACGGAAAAAACCCTGGGCCGCCTGGTCGGTACGGCCGGATTATCCGGGCTGATCATCGGCGTTTGTCTGGCCCTTTTGGTGATCGTGGGTAAAAATTTTAAGATCCGGGACATGTTCATCAACGCCTCCCCGGTTCTCTTTCAAATGCTCATTTTCGGTCAGGAACTGACCAACGGCCTGCTGTTGCTGATCCTGGCGGGTTTTCTCACCGGGGTTTTCGTCGGTTTCCTCTGCTGGCTGCCTCCCCTGGTTCGGAAAATGATCGTTACCGGCCTGGTCAGCGTGGCCGTGGTCGGTGTTCTTCAGGACCTGCTCAAGCCGACCTTTTCCGCCTGGGGGCCGCTGGCGAGCATCAACGACCTCTTGTTCGACATCAACGGTCTGAAGGTCAGCGGGGCCATCGGCTTGATCGCGGTAATGGCCGCCGGTCTGTTGCTCTGGGCCAAAAAGGGGGATTCGGCCAAGGCCGTGTATTACCGGATGCCCCCGGCGAACCAGAAAATCTTCCGGGTGAGCGCCTATTTCGTTCTGGCTGCGATTCTGATGATTCTGCCTCACATTCTGGGGTTGTTCCTCAGCGAGGTGCTGACCATCGTGGGCCTGTACGTTCTTTTGGGCCTGGGTTTGAACATCGTGGTCGGCTTCGCCGGTTTGCTGGACCTGGGGTACGTGGCCTTTTTCGCCATTGGGTCCTATACCGTGGCCATTCTCACTTCACCGGAAATGACCGCTTCCCCCTGGAACTTCTGGCTGGTGCTGCCCTTGGCGGTGGCCTTGGGCGCGGGTTTCGGAGCCATTCTGGGCGTGCCGGTCTTAAACATGCGCGGGGACTACCTGGCCATCACCACCCTGGGGTTCGGCGAAATCATCCGAATTTTCGTTCTGTCCGACTTTTTCCGGCCCTGGCTGGGCGGCGCCCAAGGGATTGGCAAGGTGCCCAAAATAACCATTGGCAGCCTTGAGTTCGGAACCCCGCAAACCATCTACTATATAATCCTGGCCGGGTGTTTGTTGGTGGGCTTCGTTTCCTACCGGCTTCGGGATTCCCGCCTGGGCCGGGCCTGGATGGCGGTTCGGGAAGACGAGGACGTGGCCCAGGCCATGGGCATCAACCTGGTCAGCACCAAGCTGTTGGCCTTCGCCACCGGCGCCGGGTTTTCCGCCCTTAGCGGCGCGATTTTCGCCACCAAGCTGGGTTCGGTATATCCCCACAGCTTCAACGTCATGATCTCCATCAACATCTTGTGCCTGATCATCGTGGGCGGCATGGGCAGTCTGCCCGGCGTGATCGTGGGTTCCCTGGCCCTGGTGGGCCTGCCCGAGCTCCTGAGGGAATTCGCCGAATACCGGCTTCTGGTATACGGCCTGGCTCTGATGGCCATGATGCTCCTTCGGCCCGAAGGTCTGCTGCCGTCGGCCGTGGTCAAGCGTGAATTCCACGGGGACGAGGAAGTGGAGGACCCGACCAATTCGACGCCCGCCCAGGCGGTGGGGACCGGAGGCTGACATGTCCACCCTCATAACCAAAAGCCTTACCAAACAATTCGGCGGCCTTCTGGCCATCGGCGGCGTGGACCTGGATGTCAAGGAAAACAGCATCCACAGCGTGATCGGCCCCAACGGCGCGGGCAAGACCACGCTGTTCAACTGCATTACCGGTTTTTACAAGCCGGAACAGGGCGAAATCCTGCTCGACGGCCATTCCCTGGTGGGACTCTTGCCGGACAAGATCGTCCGCCTGGGCGTGGCCCGGACGTACCAGAATATCCGTCTCTTTCCCAACCTGACGGTTCTGGAAAACGTAATGGTGGGGCTTCATGGCCACTTGAAGGCCAGCTATTTCGGCATTATCCTCCGCACCCGGTTCACCCGGAACGAAGAGAAGGACGCGGTCGAGGATGCCCGGAAATGGCTCCGGTTCGTAAACCTTTTGGGCAAGGGCGACATGCTGGCCAAGAACCTGCCTTACGGCGACCAGCGCCGGCTGGAGATCGCCCGGGCTTTGGCCACTCGGCCCAAGGTAATCTGCCTGGACGAACCGGCCGCGGGCATGAACCCTCGGGAATCCGTGGAAATGGTGGATTTTATCCGCCGCTTGCGGGATGAAATCGGCCTGACCGTGCTTCTGATCGAACATCACATGCGGGTGGTCATGGGCATTTCCGAAATGATCACCGTGCTTGATTACGGCGTTAAAATCGCCGAAGGCACTCCGATCGAAATTCAACGGAACGCCAAGGTCATCGAGGCGTACTTGGGCCGGAACGCCGCCGCCCACCACGCCGCCGACGCGGCGGCCTAGAGGCCTTCCGGAGGGGATTCATTCCATGCCCATGCTCGAAGTCAATAACATCCATACGTACTATGGCAACATCCACGCCTTGCAGGACGTATCCGTTTTCGTGGACAAGGGCGAGATCGTCACCATCATCGGCGCCAACGGCGCGGGCAAAAGCACGCTGCTAAAAACCATCAGCGGTCTGGTGCGGGCCCGCCGGGGCGCGATCAAACTGGCCGATCAGGACATCACCCACCTGAAACCCCACGAAATCGTGATGCGTAAAATGGTCCAGGTTCCGGAAGGCCGCCGGATTTTCGGCCAGCTGACCGTGAGCGAAAACCTGGATATGGGCGCCTTTACCTGCAGGGACGCCCAGCTCAAAAAGAACAACCTCGATCATATCTTCGCGCTGTTTCCCCGGCTTCACGAACGCCGCAAGCAGGTGGCCGGCACCTTGAGCGGCGGCGAGCAGCAGATGCTGGCCATGGGCCGGGCCATGATGACCAATCCCGACGTGCTTCTGATGGATGAACCATCCATGGGGCTGGCTCCGGTGCTGGTGGACAGCATCTTCGACACGGTGGTGCGGCTCAATGAGGCCGGCGCCACCATTTTGCTGGTGGAACAAAACGCGGCCATGGCCCTGCAGGTGGCCAGCCGGGGATACGTTCTCCAGACCGGAACCATCATCCTGGCCGATACCGCCGACAATCTGGCCAAAAACGAAACGGTCCGGCAGGCCTACCTGGGGGAATAAGCGCCGGCTTCCCCCCGGCCCCGGACGCGAATGGTCAACCAGAAAAAAGCGTACGCGTACGGCTTGGCCACGGTGTTCCTTTGGTCCACCGTGGCCACGGCCTTTAAACTGGCCCTAAGGCACATCGATACCAGCCAATTGCTGCTTTACGCCAGCCTGGTCTCCGTGCTGGTCCTGGGCCTTTTGCTGGCCGTTACCGGGCGGTTTTCCCTGCTGTTCGGCTTTACCCGGAAACAATACCTCCATTCCCTGCTTTATGGTTTCCTCAATCCCTTTGTTTACTACCTGATGGTCCTCAAGGCGTACGACCTGTTGCCCGCCCAGGAAGCTCAGCCCATCAACTACACCTGGGCCATCACTCTGGCCCTTTTGTCCATCCCCCTTTTGGGGCAGAAAATCAGCCGTCAGGATTTCCTGGCCGCCTTCGTCGCCTATTCCGGAGTCCTGTTCATCTCCACCCACGGCCAGCCCTGGTCCTTCCGCTTTTCGAACGGACCCGGCGTGGCCCTGGCCCTGGGCTGCACCGTAATCTGGGCTCTTTACTGGATTCTCAACCGGAAGGACACCCGGGACCCCCTGGCCGGTCTGATGCTCAACTCGCTGTTCAGCCTGCCCTTCACCTTCGTGTTCTGCCTGCTGTTCTCGTCGCCCATTCCCGAAACCACGGACGGCCTGGCGGCGGCGCTGTACGTGGGTCTGGTGGAAATGGGAATCACGTTCGTAACCTGGCGGATGGCGCTGCAATACTCGGTGAATACATCCAAGGTGGGCAACCTGGTTTTCCTGGCGCCTTTTCTATCCCTCGTTTTCATCCATTTTTTTTTGGGCGAAGAAATCCGGGGGTCCACCTTCATCGGCCTGGCTTTGATTATCACCGGCCTGGCCATCCAGCAGTATCGGGGCGGAAAAAAAATCACGTGAAATAAAGCGGCTCATTCGCCCGGTGGTCCGCGGCCCAAGGCTTAGGCCGAAGACCCCTTATCATTCATCTCCTGCTCGAAAAAAGCCTCCACGTCCTCGATGCGGTGCGTCCTTCGGGCTGGAGGCAGGCTGTCCAGGAACATCCGGCCATACCCCTTGGTGACCAGACGTGAATCCAGCACGGCCAATAGGCCACGGTCGGTCCGAGTCCGGATCAGG
>JAGVGV010000173.1 GCA_020056895.1 Deltaproteobacteria bacterium | reverse complement strand
GGGCATTCTTCCCTCTATTTTTTCTCTTCTTTATCCCTCACCGTCACGGCCGGGGTGGGGTCGCCCACGCCGCGGATTTCCGGCCGGTACATGGATTCGATGAACAGGGGCGGCGCCACGAAGGTCCCGGGGGTCACGGCGCGGACCAGGTAGAAGAGGTGGAGGTCTTGTTCGTTTTGGAGGTTCAAAACCGCCACGTATCGGTCGTCCCGGTATTCTTCATGGATCAGCGGCAGGCCGTCCCGGTGGGACCAGACGCTGTTACCGGCCACTTGGAGTTCTTCCAGGTCCGAATCTTCGATTTTCATGCTGTATTTGAAGTTGGGGTTTTCGATCTCGAACCCCGCCGGCAACAGGTCCACCAGCAAAGCGTCCGGGATCGTTTCCTTGGACGCCAGCCGGGTATGGACCAGGAACAGGTCGCCGGTGGTGAAGGGGCTTCCCGGAGCCACTTTTTCACCCTTCAGGTTATACAGTTCCCGAACCAGTTCGAAGTACGCGTTGTTCTTGGCCGGCGGCTTGAAGGGGTATCCGTTCACGATGGCCGAAACGTATAGCGGCCGATCCGACGTGTTCCGGAACGAAACGCCGGATCGGATCTGCTGGACGTTGGGTTCCACCACCAGGGGCTTGACCTGGCGGACAACCTGGTCCGGTCCGGCCACTCGGAGAACGCCCGACCATTCCTTGGGCGACAGGCCTTCCATCGCCACGCCCAGTTTGAGCATGGCGTACCGTTCCTGGGTGCTCAGATACTCCCGCTTCCGCAACCGGTCGTCGAGGTCCAGCATGGCTTTTTCGATGGGCAGAGTATCCAGCTTGTGTTCCAGGATCAGGGCCAGCAAAGTGGCCGAATCGCGGATGGCGCTGCCGTAATCGTCCCAGATGTCGCCCGGGTGGGGAGCATGAAGCAGACCGGCATTCAGCGCCAGGTTGCTCCGGCCCTGGTCCCCCATCATCTTGAGGGCCAGCCCCAGATGAACCAGAGGCAGGTTGGATCCGGCTTTGCCGCGGTGGTTGTCCCAGATGGTCCGAAGCGTGCCCAGGGGCGCCCGCTGGACCTTGGCCAAAACATAGGCCGCGTACGCCCTCACGGCAAAGTCGGCTCGATCCCGGGTTTCGTTCTTGTCTTCCGCCCATTTGCGCTGGACGTGGAAATCCAGCCGTTTGAGGGCCGTTTCGAGCATGGCGGGCGGTACGGCCAGTCCTTGATCCCGCGCCTGGAGCAGGAAATCGGTGGCGAAGACCGACAGCCACGGTTCTTCGGGGCTCTGTTCCGACCACAAACCGAACCCGCCTTCGGTTCGTTGCATCAGGCCGATCCGTTCAATGGCGATGGCCAGCCGGCGGTTCCGTTCTTCCGGAGTTATGGTCGTCATGCCCAGCTTGGCCAGGTTTTCCGTGGTGGCCAGAAGCAGTGGATGGGCTCGGGACGTGGTTTGCTCCAGGCAGCCGTACGGGTACCCGATCAGGTACCGGACCGCTTCCTTAATGTTCAGGGGGATAACCGGGGAAACCTTGACATCGGTCTCCACCGAAGCGGGCATCAGGTCGGCTACCAGATTTTTGTCCAGCACGAAGGTTTCGTTGGGCTTGAGAATCCGCCGCACTTTTCGCGACGTGGCCGGGTACGCCGGCCGAACGCCCAATTGTTCCTCGCTCTGGATGTCAATGCCGTCCGATGTGACCCGAAGGCCGATCCGGCTGCCGCCGAAACCCGGGCCGACCACTACGGGGAAGTGGAGGATGGTTCTTTCCTGATCCTTGAGATGCACCTTTTGGAGCCCGTTCTGGAGGATCAAGGGGGCGGCCGCGTCGAGGGCCACGCTGAGGTCCCGCTCCTGGCCGCTCATGTTCCGAACATCCAGGGTGAACTGGGACTTGTCTCCGGGAGCCAGGTACCGGGGCATGGCCAGTTGAGCCACCACGGGCGCGGCCACGGTGACTTCTCCTTCGGTGGACCCGAAACCATCCGCACCAAACGCCACGGCCATGAGCCGGAGCTTGCCGTTGAAATCGCCGGGCACGGTCAGGGTGACTTCGGCCTGGCCGGCTTCGTTGAAGGACACGGGCGCCTGGAACAGGGAAACCAGCTTGACCTTGGTTTCAGGCGCCTTGCCTCCGCCCCCTTCATCGGAATCGCCGCCGCATTGGAGCTTGGCCATGTCGCCGTCGAACCATTCCATCACCTTGCCGTAATGGTCATAGGCGTCGGGATTGTACCGGCGTTTGGCGAAGAACCAGCCGAAGGGATCGGGGGTGGTGAAATCGGTAATGCTCAGGATGCCCACGTCCACCGCCGCCAAGGTTACGAACACCGGGCCGGACGGCTTCCGGGCCAGTTGGAGCTTGGCGGTCATGGGGACCGGCCCCTGAGGACTCAGGCGCTCGGGAGCGGCCAGGATCATCTCCATTTTCCGCTTGGACCGGTCCAGGGGCAGGTGAACGATCCCCACGGCCCGGTTTGGCGCGATTTTTTCCTGGTTGTCCACCGGCCGGAAGACCACGGAACTGATGTAAATATCGTGGCCATCCCACGAAGCCGGCAGCGGGATTTGAACCTTGGTGCCCTTGGCGGATAAAGGCATCCGCGAAAACCAAAGCGGCCGGTCGGATTCCACCAGCACGCAGCCGTCGCCGCTGGCGGGCGGAGTGACGGTCAGTTCGATCATGTCGCCGGGCTGGTACGAGGCCTTGTCCAGGTCCATCTGGATTTTATCCGGCCGGGAAGCGCTTCGGTCCCCTTCGCCCCAATAGTACCGGCCCACTCGGAACCGGATGCTGGTGGCCTGGTCCGCGGCCGGGTCCCGGACTTCCAGAACATACTGGCCGTAGGGCAGCGAGGTGGTGTACAGGCCGGGCTTGGTTCCATCCACCTTCATAATGTCGGTTTGGTACGTATAAATTTTTTCCGTGAATTTCTGCTGCCACCCCTGGGTATCGGAATATTCCCAGTAGAAGTCGCGTTCTTCTTTGGTCAGCTTGACCAACAGGCCTTCGGCCGCCTTCTGCTTGCCGTCCGGGTCCACCTGAACCACTTCAAAGGACAGGCCGCCGGGTTCCACGAAGTCGGTATCGAAGGTGGGCTTGACTCCGATCAGAGCCGGCGCGGGCCAGAAAATCCGGCGGATGCCCCGGCTGACGGGCCGGCCGCCGCTTTCGTACAGGCTGGCCCGAAGGCTCACCAGCACCGGGCTTTTCATGTCCTTCCATTTGTTTTCAACATCCAGGGAACCCTTGCCGGCGTCGTCCAGATCGATCTCGCCGATCTCCCAGGTGTCGGTATAATCCTCGTCGTCGATCAGACCGAATTCGAAACCTTCCAGGCTTTCAAAGAGTTCCCGTTCGGCCCGGACGCGGACCACGCCGTCCAGCCGGTTGCCGTCGGCCGGAGCTCCGTACAGGTACGCGCCGGTCACGTTGACGGTCCAGGGTTCGGACGCGGACAGGGTGGGGCTGGGGGATTCCAGGTCCAGCCGCATCCGTTCGGGCATGAAGTCTTCCACGCTGAAGGTGAACACGCCCACCGGGCCGCCCGTGGGCTGGTCCCGGACCACCAGCCGCCAGGAACCGGTCTGGGCGTCTCCGGGAATGTCCAGGGTGGTCTGGTAGTACCCCATGCCTTCGCCGTTTTTCAGGGCATCGGGGTGCCAGGTGAAGCCTCGGGCCTTGCGGCCGTCGGGCCGGAAGAGTTCGGCCTTGAGGGGCAGTTCGCGAGTCTTGCGGCCGTCGTAATCCCGGTACAGGGCCGATACCACCACGTTTTCCCCCGGCCGGTACAGGTCCCGGGGGCTATACAGAAAGACTTCCCGGGGGCCGTTGGTTCGGCCCGCCACCGGGAATTCACTCAAGTCCAGCGCCGGTACGTTAAAGCTCAAGACCGCGATCTGGCCGTCGTGCTCGGCCTTGACGAAGGTGGTTTTCCGCTGACCGGGCCGTTCCGGATACGTGTACCGGCCGTCCTTGTCGGTGACCGCCCGCTGAACTTCGACGGCGTCCTTGTTGAAAAACGTGAGCCGGACGCCTTCCAGGGCCTGGCCGGTCTGGAGCGACGAGGCCACGATCAACGTCTGGTCGCTGTACACCCGGGCGTGGAGCCCCACGTCGGTCACGTTGAAAAAGGTGGTCTGGTAGTCGTACCCGTATTCCCCGGGCTGCCTGAGGACCGCGAAGTATACGCCTGGTTTCTGGAGTTCGGGTACGTCCATGATGGGAATGAAGCGGACCACGCGCTTGTTCCGGGGCGGGTCCAGTTGGAACCGGCCGGAATAAGCCAGTTGGCCGTATTTTTTAACATTGGCGATCTCGTCGTAATCGTGCCGCCGGGCCGAACTTTCCCAGTCCAGGTATTCCTGGATGCCCTTTTCGTTCAGCCGGAAGAAATCCACTTCCACGGTGGAGATGTTGATCGTCGCCACCGGTAGCCCGCGGCTCATCTTGGAAGGCAGGATCAGACCTTCCGAAGCGAAATTCACTCCGGGAGTGATGGCCCGGGTGGTGACCGCCTGGGAGGCCCGGTCCGCCAGCTTCCGTCCGTCGGCCGCTTCCAGTTCGGGCATCACGGTCACGGAGTATTCGGTTTCGGGCAGGGCTCCGGGCCAGTACAGCACCCGGCCGTCTGCGGACAGCACCCAGGCGGCGTTGATCAGCCGCTCCTTGTCGCTCACCCGGATGAAATCATCGTGTTTCTTTTTGGGGTCGAGCGGCTGGGAAAAAATGATGGCCAGAGCCGGGCCTTGGTCGTAGGTCCGTTCGCTGATATCCAGGACCTTGAAGGGCAAGGGCGTCTGGGCGAACGCCGGGCCGGCGAAAAGGACCAGGATGAAAAGCGGGATCAGGGCCAGGCGGATGGGCCCGGCGGCTCGGGGGACCAGATGTTTTTTCATGGCGGCGCCTTTCACAAAAACGGTGAATCAGGACGGTTTCCCCCTGGAGGGAGGGATGTTGTCATCCCACCACCCCGGGATGGATTCCGGGCCCAGGTTTCGTGCAAAAACCGCGTACGAAAACCGTATTTTTCATGCGGAATCGAAAGGCCGGCCCCATCGGCCGGAAAACGCTTTCCCGTCACAACGCATGGGGCGTACAGATAGGTTTTACTCCGGACGGGCCGGTTTGTCACGGGGTCAGGCGGTGGCGCCCTTCTGGTACACCCGGGCCACCAGAACCGCCAAACGGTCCAGATGCCGCCGGACTTCTTCGGGGCTTCGGCCGGGATAATTGCGGAAGGTAATCAGAAGGCCGTTGAGCGAAGCGAAAAAGGCATGGGAGAGGAGCCGGACGTTTTCCCCAACGCCGGTCTTGCGGAACAATTCGTCAATATGGTCCAATAATTTTCGTTCGAACTGATTGAACCGGTCCAGGGATTGGCTTCGGATCCCGCCTTCGACCATGAAATAGGTCATCATCTGGAAAAAAGCATCGTGATCGAACAGGAATTCCACGAACCGGAGCGCGGCGTCTTCGATCCCCCGGATCCGGCCCTCGCCGTCGGCTTGGTTGAAAAAGGCTTCAATGCCGCTGCTTTCCCGGATGAAAGCTTCGATGAACAGATCGTCCCGGTCCGCGAAATAACGGTATATGGACGCGGCGGAAAGACCGGCTTCGGCCGCGATGTCGCGCATGCCCACCTGGTTGTAGGGCCTTTGGGCGAAAAGAGCGATGGCCGCGTCGATAATCAGATTTTTTCGGGCCTCCCGTTCTTCTTCCCGAAGGCGCTTGAGCGTGGTTTTGGCCTGGGTCATGGACGACTCCTTGGGAACACCGTCCGGGCCAACCGGCCCGGCTGCTTCAAAAAGATATTGGAAAACATAGGGATCAATCAAATAAAAAAGGTCCGAACCTTGGGAGTCGGACCCTTTATAACCCAG
>JAGVGV010000377.1 GCA_020056895.1 Deltaproteobacteria bacterium | reverse complement strand
TTCCCATTGGGCGCCGGCTTCGGCCTTGCCCTTTTGGTCCTGGTTATGAAGCACTGTCACCCAAGGGGCGAAACGTTCTTTCAGGGTGGCGGACAGATTCCGGTCCTCGATCCTTTGGGACAGCGCTTCCAGCAAGGCCCGGGCATCCGCGTGAATGCCCAGGTCCACCCGCCGGTTCCGGCCGATCTCTTCCGGTTCGATGTCCACCTGGACCATCTTGGCGCCGGGATTGAACACATCGCCGAAAATATAATAGAGGCTCACCCGGGTCCCGACCAGGATCACCAGGTCCGTGGACAGGTGGGCGAACAGAGCCGCGCCCGGCCGGATGGCCACCGCGCTTTCGAAACAAAGGGGATGTCCGTCCGGAATCGTTCCCCGGCCCGAATTGACCGTGAACACGGGCAGGCCCGCTTTTTCGGCCAAAGCGGTCAACGCATTCCCGCCATCGCTGTACCATACGCCGGATCCGGCGACCATCACCGGCCGTTCCGCCTGACCCAGAAGATCGATCAGGGCTTCAACGCCGGCCGGGTCCATCGGTTTGGATTGTACTTGAGTTCGGGGGGCGCGAATTTCGGTTTCGCCCAAGGGAGCGTTCAATACGTCCACGGGCAGTTCCAAATACACCGGTCCCGGCCGGCCGGTGGTGGCCGTCCGGAAGGCCATGTCCACGTATTCGGCGATCCGTTCCGGTTTATGGCAGACGAAGGCCCGTTTGACCATGGGTTCGATGACGGCCCTTTGGTGCATGTCCTGCAGATCCAGCTTTTCCCGCGATTCCAGGCCCACCGCGCCCGAAATCAGGACCAGGGGGGTCAGGGCCATCCGGGCGCTGGCGATGGGCGTCAGGGCGTTGGTGAATCCCGGGCCGGCGGTGACCATGGCCACGCCGGGTTCGCGGGTCAACCGGGCGTGGGCGTCGGCCATGAATACGGCCGCCTGTTCGTGCCGGGTATCAAAAAGAGTGATGGGACCGTTTTCCAGAAACTGGTAGATCGGCGTGATATGGCCGCCGCTCAGGGTGTAAATCAGCTTCACGCCCTGATCCGCCAGGGCCCGGGCGGCCAGTTCGCCGCCATTTTTAAAACTCATGAGCGCACCTCCCAAAGGGGGAAAAGCATTTCGGGTTGGGGGCCCGGTAACGCACCCAGGCCTGGGGAATCCGGTTTCCGGCCGCCCGGTTGGGGGCGGGAAGGGGGTTCCGGAGGTTGATTACAGTTCCATCAACTGTCCGCCGGTTACATTGACCGCCTGACCGGTCAGGTACGAAGCCTCGGCCGAAGCCAGGTACACGGCCAACGCGGCGGCTTCGGCCGGCCGGCCGATCCGGTTCAGGGGGATGGTCTTGCACATTTCGGCTTCGCGGTCCGCCGGCGTGCCGCCCAGGAACTGGGCTTCCAGGCCGAACCGCCAGGATTCCAGATCGGTCATGATCTGGCCCGGGCAGATGGCGTTCACCCGGATCCCCCGGCCGGCCAGTTCCTTGGCCATCACCTTGGTCAGCATGATGACGCCGGCCTTGGCCACCGCGTAGGCGCCGTTGAACAACGGCGGGACCTTGCCCGCCCGCGAGGCCGTGTTCACGATGACCGATCCCGCCGGCATCAAAGGCAGAAATACCTGAGAAACCCGGAACACCGAATGCATGTTTACGTCAATGGTTTTAAGCCAGGCGCCTTCGTCATAATTGGCCACGTCGGCCGGAACGCCGAAGGACGCCCCGGCGTTGTTGAACAACAGGTCCAGCCGGCCGAAGGCTTCCCGGACCTTTTCCGCCGAAGCCTTCACCAGAACCCGGTCCGTCACGTCCATGCCCAGGGCCATGGTTCGAACGCCGAATTCAGCGGCCAGCGATGCCGCGATGGCCTCCATTTCGGTCCACGAACCGGTAGGCACTCCGGATTGATCCCGCGGCGGAGCCCCCAGATCACCGATGATCACATGAACTCCGTTTTCGGCCAGCTTCCGGGCGATAGCATAGCCGATCCCGGTTTTCTTGCCCGAACCCGTCACCAGGGCGATTTTTCCTTTCAGGTCTTCGTACACGTCGATCCTCCTTTGCCGCCGTCCAAACAAAAAAACATTTCCGGGCCGATCCCAGACCGGCCGGCCTAAGGCTTGAGAAAATTGTGGATCAGACCCACCGCGCGGCGGATCCGGTCGTCGTCCCCCCGGTCGTCATCCATGGCTTTTTCCTCTTCGGGCCAGTACGCCCGAAGACGAATCCGATGATGCCGGGAAACCGGCGCCACCACCAATGTCATGAACAGGTTGTTGATCAGGAACGCGGTCATGGACACGTCGATCCCCGGCCGGATCAAACCCCGCCGGGCGCTTTCGCCCAGCAGGGCCTTGAAACGGTCGGCGAAAAAGGATTCCATTTCCGGGGCAATGGCTTCGGCGAACCGGTCCATCCCGGCGGAAGACAGGTTCAGATAGAGCCGCACCGTGTCCGGGTTTTCCTTCGCGAATCGGGCCCCGGCCTGGAACATGTGGGCCACCATGAGGAAAATATCACCGCCGGGCTCCATGGTGCCGTACACCTGATCCCGGAAGGCCTTCAACCCCACCTGGCAGACGTACAGGTACAGATCGTCCTTGGTTTCGAAATAGTTATAGATGGACCCTTTGGCCACTCCGGCGGCCTGGGCGATCCGGGCCACGTCGGCCCGATCGAAGCCGGCGGAAGCGAAGATTTGAGTGGCCGCGCCAAGAACGCGGACCTGCTTGTCCTGGGGAAGTTGTATGAAAGTGTCTTTGGGCATGGGGCCTCCATGACTGACCGGTCAGTCATGATTATCCCCCAGCCATTTTTCCCTGTCAAGCCCCAACGAATCTCAAAACCGCCTTGGAACGAAAAAAAAGAAAGGGAACAGGGGTGGAACACCGGGGGTCAGTACGCGCCCCGCGAGGTGAAAACGGCGGAAAAAGTTCGGATCATGATCATGAAATCCAGCATAATGGACCAGTTGCGCACATAAAAGGAATCCAGGCGCATCCATTCCTCGAAATCCACGT
>JAGVGV010000196.1 GCA_020056895.1 Deltaproteobacteria bacterium | reverse complement strand
TGAGCCGGCAGGATTACGACGACGCCGCAGCCGCCCTGGCCCAAACCAAGGCGGACATCGATTTTTGGCAGTCCGAGGTGGAAAAGGCCCGCATCAATCTCGACTACACCCACATCAACGCGCCCATTTCAGGCCGTATCGACCGGTCCAACGTCACCGAAGGCGCAATCGTGACCGCCTATCAGCCGGTTCCCCTTGCAGCTATCGTTCAACTGGACCCCATTTATGTGGATGTGACCCAGTCCTCGTCGGAACTTCTTCGCCTGCGGCGAAGCCTGGATGCCGGGAATATCACAAACGGGCAGGAAAACAGAAGAGCGGTCCGCATTATCCTTGAGGACGGCACGCCCTATCCCTTGGAAGGGGCGCTTCAGTCGCGGGATGTCATGGTGAATCCGGCCACCGGATCATCGGTGCTTCGGATCGTGGTGCCCAACCCGAACCAGGTGCTTCTCCCAGGGATGTTTGTGCGGGCCATTGTCAGGGAAGGGGTCGCGTCCAAGGCCATTCTCGTTCCCCAACAGGGCGTGAGCCGGAATTCCAAGGGGCAAGCCGTCGCCCTGGTGGTGGATGACAAAGGGATGGCGTCCCAGAGGGTTCTGGCCATCGAACGGGCCATCGGAAACCTTTGGCTGGTCATGTCCGGCCTTTCGCAAGGCGACCGCCTGATCGTGGAAGGTCTTTTGAAGGTCAGGCCAGGCGCGCCGGTCAAAGCGGTTCTGGTAAACCTGGATCAGCCAGGGGCAGGCGTTCCGCCTGTTCCGTCGAAATAAGGGAGGCCAAAAAAAGATGCTATCGAAATTTTTCCTCGATCGTCCGGTTTTTGCTTGGGTGATCGCCATTATCATGATGATCGGCGGCGGGCTTGCCATCTATAATATGCCCATATCCCAGTATCCGCCCATCGCGCCGCCTTCCATCGCCATTGACGCCTTCTATCCGGGCGCTTCCGCCGAAACCGTCGAGAACAGCGTGGTTCAGATCATCGAACAGAAGATGACCGGTTTTGACAAGCTTATCTACATGACCGCAAGCAGCGACGCTTCGGGCGCGGGCCGGATTGAGCTTACCTTTGCGCCGGGCACCGATCCGGACCTGGTCTGGTCCCAGGTTCAGAACAAGCTTCAGCTGGCCATGGCAAGCCTTCCGGACGTGATTCAGCGCCAGGGGGTAAAGGTCAGCAAATCGACCCGGAACTTCCTTCTGATCGTGGGCCTTATCTCCGAAGACGGCAGCATGACCGGGAACGATCTCCGGGACTATGCCCAGTCCAATCTCGAAAAGGTTCTGGCTCGGGTGCCGGGCGTGGGCGAGGTGGAAAGCTTCGGAAGTCAATACGCCATGAGGATCTGGCTCAACCCGAATAAGCTGACCGACTATCAGCTGACCATCGAGGATGTGGTCACTGCGCTCCGGTCTTATAACGTGGAGGTTTCCGCGGGCCAGTTCGGCGCGCTTCCATCCGTTCCTGGGCAGCGGTTGAATGCATCGATCATCGTTCAGAATCTGTTGAAGACGCCGGAAGAGTTCTCCCAAATCCCCCTCCGGATCAACCCGGATGGCTCCATCGTCCGGGTGAAGGACGTGGGCCGGGCCGAACTGGGAACCGAACGCTATGACGTGGACGCCCTCTATAACGGCATGCCTGCCGCGGGACTTGCGATCCGGGCCGCCGCTGGCGCGAACGCTCTCGACACCGCAAACGCCATCCGGGCCAAGATGATCGAACTCTCCGAATATTTTCCCCAGGGGGTCAAGGTCTTCTATCCCTTTGACACCACCCCCTTTATAAAGGTGGCCATAGACGAGGTGGTGAAAACCCTCTTTGAGGCGATTCTCCTGGTCTTCCTGGTGATGTTTCTCTTCATGGGAAACTTCCGGGCCACTCTTATCCCAACGCTTGCCGTGCCCGTGGTGCTTTTGGGAACCTTCGCGGTATTGGGCTTCTTCGGATACTCCGTCAACATGCTCACCATGTTCGCCATGGTTCTCGCCATCGGCCTTCTGGTGGACGACGCCATCGTCGTTGTTGAAAATGTGGAGCGGATCATGCACGACGAGGGGCTCTCTCCCATGGCGGCCACCCGGAAATCCATGGACGAGATCACCAGCGCCCTGATCGGAATCGGTCTGGTGCTTGCGGCGGTGTTCGGCCCCATGGCCTTTTTCGGAGGTTCCACCGGCGTCATCTACCGGCAGTTCTCCGTCACCATCATCGCGGCCATGCTCCTTTCGGTGGTGGTGGCCCTGATACTCACGCCGGTTTTGTGCGCATCCCTCCTGAAACCCGTGGCCAAGGGCCACGACGCGTCGGACGCGGGATTTGTTCTTTTCCGGCCATTTTTCCGGAGATTCAACAGCGGCTTCAATTGGGCGCGGGATCTCTATCAGGGTATGGTGGCCCGGATGCTTGGCCAGCGGCTCCGCTATTTTTTCATTTATCTCTTGATCGTGGGAGGGCTGGTCTTCCTTTTTTCAAGAATGCCCACCGCCTACCTGCCGGACGAGGACCAGGGGGTTCTCTATTTTCAGGCCCAGCTCCCTTCCGGCTCCACCGTGGAACAGACCCAGAAGGTGCTGGATCAGGTGAAAGCCCATTTTTTGGAAAATGAATCCGCGGCTGTTCAGTCGGTCATGACCCTTTCCGGAAGAAGCTTCGCGGGCGGGGGGCAGAACACGGGCATGGGGTTTGTTCGTTTAAAGGAGTGGGATCTCCGGAAGCGGCCTGATCTCAAGGCCAAGGCGGTTGTGGGACGGGCCATGATGAAATTTTCCCAGATCAGAAACGCGCGGGTCTTCGCATTTGCGCCTCCTGCCGTACCAGAATTGGGAACCGCCAGCGGGTTCGATTTCCAGCTCCAGGACCGGGGCGGTATCGGGCACAACAAACTCATGGAAGCGAGAAACATGGTGTTGGGCATGGCCTCTAAAGATTCCCGTCTGAACCGGGTCAGGCCCAATGGCATGGAGGATGTGGCCCAATACCGGATTAATGTGGACTGGGAAAAGGCGGGGGCCTTGGGTGTTCCCATCAACGCCATTCATT
>JAGVGV010000098.1 GCA_020056895.1 Deltaproteobacteria bacterium | reverse complement strand
GAATTCCTGGGGTTTGTCCGAGGCGTGGTGGATTCGGAAGACCTGCCGCTCAATATTTCGCGCGAAACCATTCAGGAAAACGCGCTGGTCCACAAGATCGCGTCCAACCTCACCACCAAGGTTCTGGGGCATTTGAAGAAAATGGCGGACGAGGAACCGGACCAGTACAAAGCCTTCTGGAACGAACACGGACGGCTGTTCAAGCTGGGGTACCACGACTGGTCCAACCGCGACAAGTTCGCGCCGCTCCTGCGGTTCCATTCCTCCCAGCCGTACCAGCCCGAAGCGCTGGTTTCCCTGGACGAGTACATCGGCCGGGTGAAACCGGGCCAGAAGGAAATCTACTTCGCCTCGGGCCCCAGCCGCGAAGCCGTGGCTCAGAACCCGCACCTGGAAATTTTCCGGGCCAAGGGTTTGGAAGTTCTGTATCTGTTCGATCCCATGGATGAATTCGTGCTGGATTCGCTCCGGGACTACAAGGAGCACGCCTTGGTGTCGGTGGAACACGCCGATATGAAAAAGCTGGACGAGTTCCCTTCGGAACCGGCCGGGGACAAGCAGGCGCCCTTGAGCGGCGAGGACACGAGCGAATTCCCCAAGTTTCTGGACCGGATCCGGGACATTCTGGGCGACCGGGTTACGGCCGTTCGGGAAACGGCCCGGTTGTCCGAAAGCCCCTGCTGCCTGGCGGACCCCGAAGGCGGGATGACGTCGTCCATGCGGAAGATCATGCAGATCGTGGGCAAGGACAACACCGTACCGCCCAAGATCATGGAATTGAACCGGGACCATCGTCTGGTCCGGAACCTGTTCGCCGTGTATAAGAAGAATCCCCAGGACGATTACCTGACCACGGCCATCGAGCAGCTTTTTGAAGCGGCCCTGCTCCAGGACGGGTACCTGAAGGACCCCCACGCCATGGTCCGGCGGATGCAGAAAGTGCTGGACCAGTCGAGCGGCTGGTATTTGAAAATCCAAGGCCAGTAGCCAACGGCGCCGGCGGCCGGTTTGGGGGAACCTTTTTTACCGGCGTTTGGGCAAGGTTTCCCCCAATGCCAACGGAGGTATCGCCAATGCGCGTCCTTGTCACCCACGCCAATCTGGCCGCCATGACGGGTTCGGAGGGTTACGGCCTGGTGGCGGATGGGGCCATGTTGGTGGAGGGGGACGGATTGTTTGGCTGGGCCCTTCGGCCGAGGTCCCGGCCGAGTTGAAAACCGGCGTGGAGGACGTGATCCATGCCGAAGGCCGATTGGTCACCCCTGGATTGGTGGATGCGCACACTCACTTGGTATATGCCGGCAGCCGGGCGGGTGAGTTCGAGGAGCGGTTGCGGGGAGTGACGTACGAGGAGATCGCCCGGCGGGGCGGAGGGATCCGGTCCACGGTTCGGGCTACTCGGGCCGCCTCGTTGGATGACCTGGTGGCCGCCGGCCGGCCGAGACTGAAAGCGCTTCTGGCGGAAGGCGTGACCACGGTGGAGATCAAGTCCGGGTACGGGTTGGACCTGGACACCGAGGTGAAGATGCTTCGCACGGCCCGGCGGTTGGGGGAAATCCTGCCCGTTACGGTCGTCACCACTTTTTTGGGGGCCCATGCCCTTCCACCGGAATTTGAGGGTCGGGACGACGAGTACATCGATTTCGTGACCGGCCGGGTGTTGCCGATGGTCGCGGCGGAGGGTTTGGCCGACGCGGTGGACGCTTTCGGCGAACGGATTGCCTTTTCGCCCGATCAGGTCCGCCGGGTGTTCAAAGCCGCCCGAGGCTTGGGCCTGCCGGTCAAACTCCATGCCGATCAGCTTTCCGATCAGGGCGGCGCGGCCTTGTCGGCCGAGTTCGGGGCGTTGTCGGCGGACCATGTGGAACATGCTTCCGCCGATGGCATCCGGGCCATGGGCCGATCGGGGACCGTGGCCTTGTTACTGCCCGGCGCGTTTTACTTTTTAAAAGACACCCATAAACCGCCCATCGATGAATTCCGGGCGGCGGGAGTGCCTTTGGCCGTGGCCACGGATTCGAACCCAGGCAGTTCCCCGGCCACCTCGCTATTGTTGATGATGAACATGGCCGCCACGCTGTTCGGGTTGACGGTCGAGGAGGCTTGGCGGGGAGTGACGGTGAACGCGGCCAAAGCCCTGGGACGATCCGATCGGATCGGGACGCTGGAACCTGGGAAGGACGCCGATTTCGTGATCTGGGACGTGACCGAGCCGGCCGAAGCGCCGTACCGGATGGGTTTCAACCCGGCCTGGATGGTCTTCCGCCAGGGCCGGAATACCGTGGACCGCCGGGACGTTCCGGCCTGAAAAACCAGCTCCGGTTTTTGGGGACCGGAGCGGATTTGGGCGAACGTTTCAACGGCGTTTCGCTGAGGGTTCAGCCAGCTTCGCGTCGGGGCGCTCCGGCCAGCTTGTTCATGGGGCCTTTCAGCCCTTCGAGGGCCGTGCACAGGGCTTCCAGCCGGACCATGGGTATGCCCACCAGCAACCGGCTGGAGGGGATAGCGGATTTCATCCGGCACCCCAGCCCAAGAAACGTCACGTTCACTTCGTTCCGTCCCAGTACAAAGGTGGTTACGTCCGCGCATCCACCCGCCACTCCGCCGGATTGAGGCAGCATTTGAGGGCCGCCCCGATCGTGGTTGGCCGCGTAAAGAACCCACATGGTCTGTTCCGGGTCCACTTCCAGAATCACCAGTTCAGCCGGCACGGGCATTTTTCCCAAAGGCCCCATCAACACCGCCTGATGGGAGCCGGCGCCGTATTTGGGAGCCCGGTCCACGCTTTGGCGGCTGGCCTCTTCCGTCGCGAACAGGCCCACTCCGTATTTTTCAAGGGCGCTGTCGTCCAATAAAGGTTCGGGATCCGCTTCCAAACCCAGAACGGACGTCCCCAGCACGCAACCCATCTTTTTCGATCCACCAAAAAGAATTTCGCCTCGGGCGGCCCGAGCCAACCCCTGGCAATAGCTTTTGAGGGCCGTTTCGGGTTCGTGGGCCTGGATGCCGGCGGGGAGCGCGGCGCCGGTTGCAAACAGATGAACGCCCACGGGTTCGATGTTCATTTTCAATGTATTTTTAATGCATTGGGCCAATCGACCAATATCGTTCATGATGGGACTCCAAAAGGTTCGTTCCGGCAAATCGTTGCCGTTATCGCGTTTAACCTATCAATGGCCGGACCGGGCCGTCAAGCCTTCCCTCTAGGCGCTGGGACCCCTTGATTTTCTTGATTTCCCGGTTCACGACGCTGGCAAACGGGTTTAAGGCCGGTTATACTGAGTGAAAGCTCGGCCTATGGGCCCTTTGGGGTGTTCCACCGTTTTTCTTATGGAGGATGGATATGTTTCGCAATATGAAGCTGGCGTCCAAGATGATCGGCGGCTTTTTGATTGTATTGGCTCTGATGCTTGTTGTGGGAGCGTCGGGCTTTCGAGGGTTGTTCAGCGTGGCGGACCGGGTGGAAAAGAGCGAGGATGTGAACCGCTTGGCCACCATGATCCTGGAAGCGCGAAGGCATGAAAAAAACTTCGTGATCCGTCACGACGATTCGTATGTGAAGCAGGTGGACGATATCGTGGGGGCGTTAACCACTCAGGCTCACGCCACCCGGGCCAAATTCACGGATCCGACCAACCTGGCTCAGATGGACGCGGTGCTGAAAGCCGCGGACGAATATCACAAATCGTTCAAGACGTTCGTGGCCATGGAAAAGAAAAAAGGCGAATTGATGGAGTCCATGCGGGCCGAGTCCGCGGAAACGATGAAAGAACTGGAGGGCATCCGGGCCGACCTTAAAAAGCAGCTTGAATTGGTACTCACGGGCGAGATCGAAGCGGCTCAGGTGACCGACCGGGTGACCAAGGCGGACGACGCCAACCGGATGATCAAATGGTATTTGGATGTCCGAAAGATCGAAAAGGAAGTCATTATCAGCGGCGGCGATAAAAAGTGGCTGGAAGAACACGCGGCCGTCATGAAAAATATCTCCGATCTGGCGGCGGATTTGAAAAGCCGGCTGCGAACGCAGGAAAACAAGGACCGGGTAGACCGGGTTTTGGCGGCAGTGCATGGCTACCAAACGGAATTCGATGGCTTCATTGAGCAGATATTGGGCCAGAAAAAAGCGGAAGCGGTGATGGTCCAGACCGCCCGCGACGTACAAAAACAATGCGAAGACGCCCTTCGGAATCAGAAAGACAAGCTGGCCAAGGAATCGGGGTTGGCAAAGTGGACCATGGGGCTGGTGGCGGGTATCGGTCTGGCGCTTGGGCTGATTTTGGCCTTCGGGATCACCCGGAGCATCACTCGCCCGATTGCCCGGATCATTGAAGGCTTGAGCGAAGGGGCGGACCAAGTGGCCAGCGCGGCGGGGCAGGTTTCGGCCGCCAGCCAGCAATTGGCCGAAGGAGCTTCCGAACAGGCGGCGGGGGTGGAGGAAACCTCTTCGTCCCTCGAGGAAATGGCTTCGATGACCCGTCAGAACGCGGACAACGCCCGGCAAGCCAACAGCCTGATGGACGAAACCAAATCCACGGTGGACCGGGCGGGACGTTCCATGGCGGAAATGAACCGGGCCATGGGCGATATTTCCAGGTCGGGCCAAGAGATCGGCAAGATCATCAAGACCATTGACGAAATCGCCTTCCAGACCAACCTGTTGGCCCTGAACGCGGCCGTCGAGGCAGCCAGGGCGGGAGAAGCCGGCGCCGGATTCGCCGTGGTGGCGGACGAAGTGCGCAACCTGGCCATGCGGGCCGCCGAAGCGGCCAAAAACACCGCCGGTCTTATCGAAGGCACCATCACGAAAATCCAGCAGGGCACAACGCTGGTCCGCGAAGCCGGGGATTCCTTTACCGCCGTGGCCCAGAACGCCGGCAAGGTGGGGGAATTGATCGGTGAAATATCGGCCGCGTCGTCCGAACAGGCCCAGGGCATCGATCAGGTGAACCAGGCGGTGGCTCAGATGGATTCCGTTACCCAGCGGAACGCGGCCAACGCCGAAGAATCCGCTTCGGCATCCGAAGAACTAAACGCCCAAGCCGATTCCATGCGCGAAATGGTGAATGATCTTGCGGCATTGGTAGGCGGCGCGATTCTTCACGAGCGGGCCCCCCAGGCCGTTGTTCGACGGCGCATTGAAATTCCTGCCAAAACCGCCGGCATGACCGCGTCTCGAATTCAAAAAAACCTGATCGCGAAGACACCCGTGAAAAGCAGTAAAGCCCTGTTGGTCCGGCCGCCGGTCCCTACCAAAACATCCCCGCCAGCCCAACCGGCGAAAAGCCAAGGGAATCGAGCCGATGACCTTATTCCGATGGACGATGACCTTTAATCCCATCCCCCAATATCTCTTTGGCCAAGAATGGGTCGGGGGGACCAGGGCTGAACTCTGATTTGGGATGTATTCTCGCCGTTCAGAACCCGAATGATGCGGCGAAGATACATTATCGTAGCGAACCGCCGCCGCGTCGTTCCGGGAAAACCCGCCGCCACGATCCCGGTGGCTCCTGAAACCAGGGTCCATATGAACCCGGAGCGCATCCCTCGCAGTTGGCCTCGATGCTTGCGTTCCAGGTTCATGTTCCACGGCCAACCATCACGGGGAGGCATCCATTCATGACCGAAGCGGAGAAAACCCTCCACGCCCCGGCCAAAGGGGGAACGGATCGCGAAGGCAAGTACCTGACCTTTTCGCTGGCCGGCGAGGAATACGGTATTGGAATTCTCAAGGTTCGTGAGATCATCGGCATGCTGACCATCACGCCGGTGCCTCAAACGCCGGCCTTCGTCAAGGGGGTCATCAACCTGCGGGGCCAGGTGATCCCGGTGGTGGACCTGCGGCTCAAGTTCGGCCTAGCGGAGTTGGAATACACCGAGCGAACCAGCATTATCGTGGTGGAGATACAGGGGCATACGGGCCACATTCCCATTGGGCTGGTGGTGGACGCGGTGTCCGAGGTGGTCAACATCCGGGGGATCGACATCGAAGACACTCCGGGCTTCGGTACTCAGGTCAACACCGATTACATTCTGGGCATGGCCAAAACGGCAGGACGGGTGCGTATTCTTTTAAATATCGACCGGGTTCTTTCCGCCGAAGAACTGGGCGCGGCATAATTGCTCGGATTGGAAGCGAGGTGCGGCGCGACGATTATAACCCATCGCCATGCCGCTTTAATCCTGTATACCTTCCAGGGCGGCAGAGCCTTGGGAACTAGAGAAATTCTAGGGACCCACGCCGTCATCCAATCG
>JAGVGV010000195.1 GCA_020056895.1 Deltaproteobacteria bacterium | reverse complement strand
GGGTGATCCGCCGGGAAGGGACGGCCTCCTGACACGGGTTCTCCTTTGAATGAAACTCGATTATTTTTTTCGTTCCCCCGTTGCCGCCGGGTGGATTCGGGAATATATTTATCCCTGACCCCTAGACGATGACCATGGAAACCATTCGGGCCCGGCGCCTGGTCGAGGCGGTCCGAGCGAACGGTCCACCGAGGGAGAAGGGGAGAGACATCCCGTTCTTTCCTCACGTCGGTTTCATCCCATATACTGTATTTGTCCGGTGAGAACATCTACCTTTAGGGGGGATAGCCGGAAGGTGAATGAATGAAGAAAAAGACCTTTATAAATAACTCCTGAAAGCGTGGCCCGAACCGTGGGAGCGGTTCGGCCGGCAAGGGAGTCGATCTGGGCGGTATCTCGTTGAAATGGTAACAAAAATTGGACCAAATCCCCGTTGGGGGAGGGGTTCATTGTGAAAAAATGCATGTTGACAAAAACCGTGGACAAAGGCATAAATCATGGCCGCCATGAAGTGGACCGAAAATCTATCGGCGGACCAGCGCCTCAACATCACTTCCCTATAGGGACATCCAAACAGCTATGAAAACTCCTTTCGGCGAAATGTGGATAGGAGCCCCCCGGGTCCGCGTGGACCACCATCGCGGTTCACGCCGGTGGCTGGGTATGGGCTTGGTTTTGATCGTAGTGGCGGCTTGGCTGGCCGGCGCGGCGGCGGCAACGGCTCAGGAGCCGCCCTTCGGCCTGGAACAGGTGATCGAAAAAGCCCGGGTGATGGCTCGGGAACCGTTCAAAGACCCGGCGGGTTCGGTGCCCAAGTTTCTGTTGGACCTGGAATACGACCAATGGCGGGACATCCGGTTTCGGCCGGCCAAATCGGTTTGGCGGAGTGAAGACCTGCCCTTTGAAATCCAGTTCTTCCATGTGGGCCTGTATTACGACCGGTCGGTAAAAATCAACGTCGTGGACAATGGTCAGGCTCAACCCCTGCCCTATTCCACGGAATATTTCGATTACGGCAAAAACCAGTTTTCCGAACCGTTTCCCTCGGACCTGGGGTTCGCCGGATTCCGGGTGCATTACCCGATCAAGTCGCCTTGTTACAAGGACGAAGCGGCGGTGTTCGTCGGAGCCAGCTACTACCGTTCCCTGGGCAAGGACCATGTGTATGGTCTGAGCGCCCGAGGTTTGGCCTTGGATACGGCCGCGCCCACCGGCGAGGAATTTCCTTATTTTCGTGAGTTTTGGATCGAAAAACCTAAACCCGGAGCCACCAGTCTGACCGTATATGGGTTGTTGGACAGCCCTGGAGTGACGGGGGCGTACAAATACGTGATCCATCCCGGCCGCGAAACCACGATGAAGGTGGAAAGCGCGGTGTTCCGTCGACGGGATGGTCAGAAAGTGGGCGTGGCGCCGCTGACCAGCATGTTCCTGTACGGGGAAAACGCCAACGTTCACATGAACAACGATTTCCGACCGGAGATTCACGATTCGGATGGTCTTCTGGTCCATTACAAGTACGGCGAATGGCTCTGGCGGCCCCTGGTGACCCCTCAGCGGCTGTTGGTGAATTCGTTCTTCACCCGCGAAAAGGATTTGGTGGGGTTCGGGCTGCTCCAGCGCGATATCTCGTACGACAACTATCAGGATCTCGAAGCCTGGTATGAAAAACGGCCGAGCGTGTGGATCACTCCGGATGGTGATTGGGGCGAGGGCCACGTGGAATTGGTCCTGATCCCCACCACCAAGGAAATTCACGATAACGTGGTGGCGTACTGGGTTCCTCACCAGCTTCCGCCCATGGACCAGCCGATGGTGTTTAACTATACCATGCGGTGGCATACGGCGGGGCCCATAGGACCCCTGGGCGGCCGCGTGACGGCCACCCGGACGGCCAAGGGGAAAAAGGACAACTACATCAAAATGGTTGTTGATTTCGAAGGGGGCGAACTGGGGGACATCGAAACCACGGAAGGCCTCGAGGCGGAAATCGGCGTTGGAGCGAACGCCACGCTGGTCGAACACCAACTGGCCAAGAATCCCTATACCGGCGGCTGGCGGCTGGTTTTTCAGATCCAGCCCGAAGCCGGAGCTCTAAATCTGGTCCACAAGGACCTTATTGAACTACGGGCCTTCCTGCGTTACAAAGGCGCCGTGGTGACCGAAACATGGAGTTATGGGGTGCAGCCATGAGTTGCACGGATATCAAGCACGAAATGGATGAACTCCAGCCCAAGGTGGGCTGGCTGGATACCGAAAACATGAACCAAACGTTTGAAGGGCCCTTCGCCGAAGCGGAAACGCGGGCGTTCCTTTATCTGAATATGCTCCAGCTTCCCCTGGAAACCAGCCGGAGCCTGGTGGCC
Organism: Deltaproteobacteria bacterium; assembly: GCA_020056895.1. GTDB lineage: Bacteria > Desulfobacterota > Desulfarculia > Adiutricales > JAGVGV01 > JAGVGV01. The sequence continues at coordinate 2,414 of JAGVGV010000195.1, read as the reverse complement.
GAGGCGGTCCGGCGGGCCGGCCGGGACCCGGAATCGAAAAAGGATCCGGTGACCGCGGTCATGACCGTGTTGCTCGAAACTCTGGTCACCCGGTCCGAACGATCCCAGCGGATGACTCCGCCCACCGTTCCCGGCGCGGCGGCCGCGAACCTGGCGCCCATCTTTCGCGGCCACATGGTGCCCGAATGCGGCGGTTCGCCCGCTTCTCTTTTGAAGCGGACCCTGCGGGGGCTTTCCCAGACCGTCGTTCATCAACCCCATCCGGCCAAACCGGGTTTTGAAGGACATCCTTCGTGAGCTCAGTGAATTCGGCCCGCTCCAAATCCTTCAAGGAATCCATCGATGGGCGTTGAACCCATGACCGAATGGAAGCAGAAGGCCCGCCTCCGGCGGGCCGTTCTACTTTTACTCATTCTGGTTCCTTCCGGCCTGGCCGTCCGGTTCATGGCCGAAGCCCTGCCGCATCATGGCCGGACGGTGCTCGAAATCGCCATCCTGGTGGTCTCCTTCATTCTTATCCTGACCATTTCGCTGGGGTTTTGGACCGCGCTGTTCGGTTTTTTCACCTTGTTCCGGCGAGTGGACCGCTGGGCCATCAACAAAAATTTCGCCGAACTGCCTCCGATTCCCGAACACGTCCGGTCGGCCATCCTGGTTCCGGTCTGCAACGAAGACATTGGCCGGGTGTTGGCCGGAGTCCAGGTGATTTACGAATCCCTTATCCGCGCCGGGTTCCTTTCGCGGTTCGATTTCTTCATCCTCAGCGATACCTCGGATCCGGATAAATGGGTGGAGGAAGAAGCCGCCTGGGCTGATTTTCTCAAGCGCATGGATGCCCGGGGCCGGGTGTTTTACCGCCGCCGCCGCGTGAACTTGAAACGTAAAAGCGGCAACGTGGCCGATTTCTGCCGCCGTCACGGCCAAGCCTACCCCTACATGGTGGTCCTGGACGCCGACAGCCTGATGTCCGGCGAAACCCTGGTCCGCATGGTCCAGATTATGGAACAAAACCCCCGGCTGGGTATTCTTCAAACCGCGCCGGTGGGCATCAATCGCGAAAGCCTGCTGGCCCGGATGCAACAGTTCGCCAGCAATCTTTATGGCCATATGTACGCGGCGGGCCTCCACTATTGGCTCCTGGGCAACAGCCTGTTTTGGGGCCACAACGCCATTATCCGCGTACAGCCCTTCATGGAGCACTGCGGTCTGCCCAGGCTTTCCGGCAAGCCGCCTCTGGGGGGCGACATCATGAGTCACGATTTCGTGGAATCGTCCATGATCAGCCGGTCCGGATGGGAGGTTTGGCTGGCGTACGACCTGGGGGGGAGCTACGAGGAATTCCCCACCACGCTTCTGGATGAACTGAAACGGGACCGCCGTTGGTGCCAGGGGAATTTGCAGCACCTAAGGCTGGCTTTGATGCCCGGGTTCCGGCCCATCCAACGCCTGCTCTTTTTCATCGGCGCCATGAGCTATCTGTCGGCCATGTTCTGGTTTTTGCTCCTGGTTTTGAGCACCGCCGAAGCGCTGGTGGTCTCCTTGGGGGACCAGGTGTATTTTTCGGTGGGCCGGACTCTTTTTCCCAACTGGCCGGTCTGGTCGGTCTTGTGGGGCGTGATTCTGTTGATCTCCACGGTGGCCCTGTTGTTCGTGCCCAAGTTCATGACCGTGTTCCTGGTGACCTTCCGGGAACGGAGCGCTTGGTTGTACGGCGGGTTTTTCCGGATGATGGCCAGCGTTTTTCTGGAAATGATTTTTTCCACTCTGTTGGCGCCGATCCGAATGATTTTTCACAGTAAATTCGTGTTTATCACCCTTATGGGGCAGCAGGCGGGCTGGAAATCCCAGCGCCGGGACGACCACGGCACGTCGTTGGCCGAAGGTTTCCGGTTCCACGGCCTGGGCGCGCTCCTGGCCGCCGGCTGGGGGACGCTGATTTTTTTGTTCAACCGGCCGGTGTTTTATTGGTTCGTGCCCATTTTGGGCGCGTTGTTCCTGGCTCCCATCGTTTCGTCCATTACCAGCCGGGCCTCCTGGGGCCGCTGGTTCCGGCGCCATCGGCTGTTCATGATTCCGGATGAAATCGATGCCAGCCCCGAGGTGTGGCGGCTGGAGGAAATCCTGGCTAGGCCCGAAATCAAAACGGGGTTGAAAGCCGCGCCGGGCTTTGTCCGGGCGGTGGTGGACCCGGAGATTCACGCCCTCCATTTGGGTCTGCTTCGCGGCCCCCGGAGCATGGCGCCCCGGATTCGCGAAACCCGTAGACTGATTATGGAAAAAGCCCTGACCGCCGGGCCGTTGGGCTTGAAGGATAAAGAAAAAACCCGGCTGTTGTCCGATTACGAACTTCTGGGGGAACTCCACCAGGCCGTCTGGTCCCTCCCCGCCGATCGGCTGGAAAGCCTGTGGGGGGT
>JAGVGV010000314.1 GCA_020056895.1 Deltaproteobacteria bacterium | reverse complement strand
GTTTTGGAAATGACGGCCGATCCCTTCGCCGTGTTCCGGGTTGAGGGAGGGTCGGGCCGGTACGCGGTCCAGCCCCGGTATCAGCCCGTGGCCGTGACCACCGGGCGGCCCAAGGAGGCCTCGTTCCAGTGGTTCCGGGCCGGCGACCTCGACCTGCCTCTGGTGGTGACGGAACGGGTGGACCTCGGAGACCGGGACCGGTTCGCCGACGTATTCGACGAAACGCGGCTACAGGAAAAAATCCGGGAACCCACTCGTCGGCCCTTGGACGCCGAACCGAAATTGTCCGAAACCCTGGGCCGGAACGAGATCGTCATCACCGGCGCGTCGCCCGGCCGGCCGTTGTGGATCCGTGTGTCGTACCACCCCAACTGGCGGGTGGAAGGCGCGGACCGTATCTGGCGGACCGCGCCGTCGTTCATGCTGGTTTTCCCCACCCGGTCCACGGTCCGGTTGGTATATGGCCGCTCTTTTCCGGAATATCTGGGGCTGGTTCTGACCGGATTGGCCATCGCGGCCGCGGGGGTGACATTGATTTTCCGGAAGCGCGACGCCGGCCGCCGGTTTTCCCCGTTTGTTCTGATCCAAAAAGGGCTTCGGCGGCCGGCCATGGTTCTGGCGCCTCGGGCTGGATGGGCGCTGGCCGGCGGATGCCTGGGAGCGGGGCTCGCGGCGCTGTATCTGATTTTCCTGGTCTCTTTTGAAGAACCCGGCGTCTATTTCCGGCGGGGTTTGGATTATTTCAACGCAGGCGATCTTGCCCGGGCCAGGGAGGTCTGGCTGGAGGGCGTGGAAAAGTTTCCGTATTCGCCGTCCGTGGATGGGTCGCTGTACCACGTGGGGTTGTCGTGGCTGAAGGAAAAGAACGGCCCGGCCGCCCGGGAAGCCTGGCAAACGCTGATCGGCCGGTATCCCGAAAGCCGGGTGCTGCCCGAAGCCTGGTATCACGTGGGCCGAACGTACCAGATGGAAGACCGGTGGGAGGAAGCCCGGGCGGCATATCTCGAGGTCGCCCATCGGTTTCCGGACACCGATTGGGCCCAGTGGGCCGGCCGGGCCATGGGGGAAACTCTGGACGCCCAGTGGGAACAGGAACTGGCGTCGGCCGCTGGGGACGATCGAAACGGCCGGTGGGCCGAGGCCGCCCAAGAAGCCGCGAGGCTCCGGGATCAGGCTCCGGATTCCGGCCGGGCTCGGACGGCGGCCCGGCTGGCGGCCCAGGCCTTTGTCCGGTTAGGACGCTGGCGGGAAGCCGAAAAAGCCTGGGACGCCTTCCGCGAAGCGGATCTGGAAGGGGACTTCGAAGCGGAAGCCTTGTACGGAATGGGCGAAGCCCGCCGGGGAGCCGGAGACTGGGAAGGGGCGGCTGGTTTCTGGCGCCGGGCGGCCGAGGTTCAACCTCCAATGGCCTGGTCCGAAAAGGCCCGGGACGCCTTGAATACGCTGGAAGGGAGTCCCGAACCGTGAACGTGCTTCTGATCCATCCGGCCTGGGGCCGAGCGGGGCCTGGGGGACGAAGGTACCGCCGGGCCTGGCCGCCCTTGGACCTTTTGAACGCCGCCGCGTTGCTTCGCCAAAATGGTCACCGGGCAACCTTGCTGGATGGCCGGGCCCGGCGGGTGTCCCGGTTGGAGATGATCCAGGCGGCCCATCGGGCGGACCTGGTGCTGCTCCAGACCTCGGCTTTGGACCGGTGGCAGTGCCCGGATTTGGACCTGAAGGCATTGGAACCGATGACTCGGGGCCTGCCCCGGGACCGGCTGGTGGTGGCCGGAGCCCACGGGACCATGTGGCCCCGGTATGTTTTGGAACGAACCGGAGCCGGTGCCTTGATTTTGGGGGAGCCCGAAGAAACCCTGGCCGAACTGGCCGAAAGGGGCGGGGATTCCAAGGGCGTGGCAGGGACGGCGCGGTTGGACCGGGGGAATCTGGTGGTGGAACCTGCCCGGCCGCCGCTCCAGCTTGACGCTGGGCCGCCGCCGGCCTATGATCGGCTGGATTGGTCCGGATATCGGGACGGATTGATGGGCCCCTCCATGGGGGTGCTGGAAACCAGCCGGGGCTGCCCCTTCCGGTGCGGATTCTGCCTGAAAACCATGTATGGCCCTGGGTACCGGACCAAATCCGTGGACCGCGTTTATCGGGAAGCGGCTCTGGTCAAAGCTTCGGGCGGCCGGAGCGTGTACTTCATCGATCTGGAGTTCACCTTGGACCGCCGGCGGACGCTGGACCTTTGCCGCGCCCTGGAACCGTTGGCTCTGCCCTGGTGCTGCCAGACCCGGGTGGACCAGGTGGACCCCGAAATGTTGGCGGCTATGGCCAAGGCGGGCTGCCGGCTGGTTCATTTCGGCATCGAATCGGGGGCGCCTGAAGTGCTGGCCCGAACGGGCAAGGGGATTACGCTCGCCCAGGCCCGATCGGCCATACTCCGGAGCCGCCGGTCGGGGATCCGGACGGCCGCTTTTTTCCTGTTCGGCCTTCCCGGCGAAACCGAAACGGACCGCCGCCGGACCATCCGGGCGGCCCTGGACCTGGACCCGGACTGGGCCTCCTTTCACGTGGCCGCGCCGTACCCCGGCACGCTTTTGGGGCGCGAAAGGGGGGCGGCATCCGGAACCGAGCCGGAGGAGGGAAATTCGGCTCCGCCGGCCCTGGTGGTTCGGGCGGTTCGGCGGGGCTGGCTCCGGTTTTATCTCCGATTCACCCCCCTGGCCCGGGCGCTTTTTTCTTCGGGCCCGGCCGGCCTGGCCCGCCAGGGGGCCCTGTGGTGGGACTTTTTTCGATGACGGACGGCCTTTCCATCATCATTCCAGTCCTGAACGAAGAGGACATCCTCGAAGCGAACACCGCCCGGCTGGTGACCTTCCTGGAATCCCTGAGCCGTCCCTTCGAACTGATTCTGGTCAGCAACGGGTCCCGGGACCGGACCGACACCCTGGGCCGGAACCTTTCCCACAACCCTGGGCCGATCCGTTTTTTCAGTCTGCCGGAAAAGGGCGTGGGCCGGGCCTTTGTGTTGGCCGTCAAAGAGGCCCGGTTCGACCGGATCGTGTCCCTGGACATGGACCTGTCCATCGACCTCGATTTCATCCCCCGGGCCGACCGGCTGCTGGACCAATGGGACATTGTGGTGGGATCGAAAAAAATGGGCGCCCAGAAGCGGTCTTTGGTGCGCAAGGCCGGGTCGGCGGTGTTCATCCTGACGGCCCGGTTTCTGCTGGGGCTTTCGTTCAAGGATTATTCCATCGCCGCCAAGGCGTACCGGACCCGGGTGGTGCTCCAGAACCTGGACCGCATTGACGCCGGCACCAGCTACGTTCTGGACATCCTGTATTATTCCCTGACCCAGGGCGGCCGGGCC
>JAGVGV010000484.1 GCA_020056895.1 Deltaproteobacteria bacterium | reverse complement strand
TGGTCACGGTGAAGCACGCGGCCGGCGGAACCGGTGAAATTCACTTGGTGAACGGCGCGGATGTGAATCTGGACCCGGACACCCGGCTGGTGCTGATCCGGGAAGGGTCCTTGTGGCGGGAAGCGGGGCTGGCTTCGGTCCGGGCCACGGCGTCGCGGCCGGGGGTGGTGGAACTGGCCACGCCGGCGGAAGCGGCGGCCGGAACGGACATCGAACGGGCCGTGACTCCGGCCGGGCTTCAGGGGGTAGTGAACGGCATCAGCCGGTCCACCGTGCGGCAGACCGTGCTCTCCGCCGGCCTGGATGCCAGCGGGTACGCGGATTTCCTCTCCGGTATCGGAACCGGGTCCGTCGTCATCGACGCCACGCCCACGCCCATTGATCTTTCCTTCGCCGATGGTTTCGCGGCCGGCATGCCGGTGGACTACGCGGCCAGGGTGTCGGCGGACGGGTCGGTGAACGCGAATGCCGGCGGTGTCAACTACCTGTACGCGGACTACAACAGCGGCAGCCCGATTTTCGACAAAACCATGTATCCGCCGCTGTACCAGTGGGCGGTGCCGACGGACGGCATCGAGCACGGGGCCATTTTGGCCGATTTTGAAGGCGCCAACGGCGCCACCAGCTTCAGCGGCGCGTACGGCGAAGCCTGGACGTTCGGCGGATCGGCCACGGTCAGCACCACGGCGTATAAATTCGGTTCCTCCAGCATCCGCATTCCCAACACCACCAGCTATGTCCAATGCTCCAAGCCAGACCTGTCGGACAACTGGACGGTGGAATTCTGGTTCCGGGTGGACAGTGTGGCCGCCGGAGCCCAGGCGATACTGGCCACGGATATTTCGTACAGCATCATAGTTCAGGTGCTGACGAATGGAAAAATCCGCTGGTACCTCTCCTCGAACGGGTCGTCCGCTGACATCGCCAACCAGAGCGACGGAAGCGGCACCGTGGCCAGCAACACGTGGCATCACTATGCCCTGGTGTACGACGGCGCCAACTACAAGGGATACCTGGACGGCGTTCTGGACAAAACCGTGGCCAGCGCCAGTTCCATTTATTCGGGTGTAACCAAGCTGAGGCTGGGAGCCTTATATTCTCAAACCGACGGTTGCGCCGGGTATTTTGACGACTTCCGGTTCAGCCCTTATGCCCGGTACCTTTCGGGCTTCTCCGCGCCGATGGCGGCCTTTTCGGCCGAAGACCTGCATTACTTCCGCGTTCCGGAGATGCGGATGTTCAAAGGCCGGCCCGGCGCCTGGACCGCCGCCCGACGCCTTTTCCTCGGCGAGGCCGACACCGGAGCCGACGGGACCATCGATACGGTGAGGAGCTATACCCTTCGCGGCCATTATGAAAGCGGCTGGCAGTCCATCACGCTTCGGACCGAACAATACTATAATCACAACTTCGGGCTGGTCCCGCTCATGATCGACCACCGGCTCAAGTGCATGGCCGCCGATTCCGGATACCAACCTGGGGAAGTGGTGAACCACAACGGTTGCAACGTATACCTTGGAACAGTCGACGGTGGCACAACCACCTGGGCTCGAAGGAATACCGTCGGCTGGATATCCGCGTCCGGCCTTTCCGCTGTTTACCGACCAGGTGGCGGTGGGGCCACCCTGTCCGATGCCAGCAAATGGAAGGTGAACGTGATCGTTGATCGCGGTTGGTAGACCCGATACCGTAACCCACCCGCTTTGATTCTGTACCCGCTCCGGGACAGGGCCCTCTACCTCGTCCCGGAGTGTTTTTTTTCAGGCATATCCGGCCGTTCCGTTTCGTTCCTTTCCCGCCTCTCCCCCCTATTTCGGATACAAACTCACTTCCCGGTGCTCGACCATGACGGTGAACACGGACCGGATGGGTTCCAGGTACGGGCTTTGGCCGGCGGGGAGGTCGTTGATCGTTTCCACCCTTACCCGGGCCGGGCCGCCGGTAGGGCGGGCGAACCAGGATTTCACCACCTCCAGGCAGGGGATCAGGCCGGGGGCGTCCGGAGCCAGGTGGATCGTCAAGGCTTTCCCCTTCCGTTCCGAAACCAGGGCCAGATCCCGGCCCCGATACACCAACCGGACCCCTTCCCGCCGGTGCGGCAACCGCCGCCGCAAAGCTTCGATCCCCAGACCGCAAAGAGAGGCCGGGTCCAAGGCCGACAGCCACCAGACCCGATCATCAGCGAATTTTCCGGCCAACAACCCCAAAGTCCGGGGTTCGGTGAACTGAGGCCCGGCCAGGTTTTCATAAAACAAGCCCGCCGCCACTTCGCCGGAAAGCTCCATCAGCCGGAAGGTCCGAAAAAGGTCCGGCCAGCGGAACCCCGGAGCCTCCCGAGCCAGAAGTTCCCGGGCCGCCACGCCGTATCGGTCCAGAAGGAGCCTGGCCCGGTCCTTTTTCCGCTCTTCGGCGTCGATCAGATCCTCGGGCGGCCGGGCGGCCGGAAGCCGGAACCAGCTCCCGGCCAGAGGAGAAGGGCTTTTCAAGGACAGCCGGCCGCGCCTCGAACCAAACCGGGCCGCTCCACCCGGGCCGTTCGCCGCCTCCGAGTCCGCCGTTTTCCAACCCGAGATCAAGCCTCGACGGATGGGCAAAAAGGTGTCGTTCGCCGCCCGGCCTTGCCAGACTTCGGCCCAGAGCCTTTTTACCAATTCGGAGCCGGACAAGCCCGATCCCCGGGCCAAAACTCCGAAATCGTACCGGGCCTCGGGATCGGGAAACAGGAGGTCCGGTTCCGGCCGGTCGGATGGGTCCGTCCCCTGCTTTGCGTCTTCGTCGTCCGCCGGATCGCCGCTGGTCGGCTCAACGGCCGCGCCCGGCTCTTCTCCGGCCCTCAGGTCCAGAGCGTCCAGGCTCCCAAAGGCGATCGTCCGGCCCGGGCCGCCGATCCAGGCCAGCGTCCCCTCACGGAGCACCTCGTCCAACCACGCGGGCCGGTACCCGGCCACCCGGGCCGGCAATACTTCGGCTTCCCAAAGGGCGGCCGGCAGGGGCAAAAACATCAGCCGGCCCATCCGGTCCAGCAGAGCTTCGGCGTCTTCTCCGTCCGCTCCCAATCCCTGCCACCCGGCCAGAAAGGCCTGCAGGTCGTCGATGGGCCGGGGCTGGACCACCGGCGCGGACAGGGACCGGGACATACGAAGAAGGGTTTCGAAGTTCCGGGTGTCGGCGATCCATTCCCCGGCTTCACCGTCCACCAACGGGCCGGCCACCAGAGTTCCGGCATCCACCAGGTCGGCCGCCGTCCGGGCCAGGCGGTCCGGGTCCAGGCCCAGGCTTCGGGCCACGAACCCAAGAGTCACCGGACCGTAAAAGGACAGCCATTCGCCCAATATCCAGCCCAGGTCGGCTTCGGCATCCGTTCCGTTGGCCTCGGAGCCTTCCAACCGTCCCGGTTCTTCCCAGAGGGTCCGATTCAACATGGGAAGGCGTTCCCGCATGGCGACCAGGGGCGGCTCCTTCACGAATACCAGTTTTTCCCGGGCTTCCGTCACGACCAGTTCGGCGTCCGGCCCTAGGTCGCGGACCATGGCCGTTCGCAACAGGTCCCATTCGTGCTGGGGAATGGCCCACCGTTCCCGAACCCAGTCCACCAGATCGGCCGCCGAACTGGGTGGGTATCCCGGAAAAAGGCGCCGCCGCTTGGCCTCGAAGGCTTCGATCACGTGCCGGGGAACGGCCGGCCGTAGTTCGGGCGACAAGGCCACTTCGCGGATCAGGTCGTCCGCCAGGCGGGACCCGGAACCGGCGGGCGGTTCATCGAACTGGTACATGAACCGGTTGATCTGGCGCCAGGCAATCCCCTGAGCCAGGGGGCTGGGCGCGGGAGTATGAACTTCGGACCAGGCGATTTGGCCGATTTCCAGTTCCCCCAGCAGCATCCTTAGGGCGTCCAGGTCGAATTCATCCCTTAGGCAGGTCCGCCAGGTTTCCAAAAGAATGGGAAAATCGGGATAGGCCTGAACCGCTTCCAAAAGCCGCTGGGATTTCAACCGGTTCATCCACAGGGGGAGCCGCTGGCCGGGTTTGGTCCGGGTTAGCAGCAATGCCCGGCCGGCGGATTCGCGAAACCGGGCGCAGAAAAAGCCCGATTGTTCCAGCCTGCGGCGTAGCAGGCTTTCCAGGTTGTCCGGGGTGACCAGGTCCAGGATGGTCCGGCCATCCACCGGTTCTGGGAGCACAATGGCGATGGAATCATCGCTGGGGAAAAAGGCGGGGCCGGACCCGAACCGATCCCGCCAGGCGGCTTCGAGAGCCAAAGCCCAAGGCCGGTTGACTCGGCCCCCCCAGAAGGTATGGAGCACCACTTGATGGCCCGGTCCGCCCCCAGGCCCCTGGTCCACATGCTCGACCAGCAGGCGCCGGCGGTGGGGCAGAGGCCG
>JAGVGV010000042.1 GCA_020056895.1 Deltaproteobacteria bacterium | reverse complement strand
GTAAAAACCGAGCCAGATTTGTCAGATCCATGGTCACGGCCACGGCTTCATCAAAGGATTTGTTCCGGATCATGCGGTTTCGAAGAGCCATTTCCTTTTCCACCATCTGGCCCGCCAACCGGGGGTAGTAGTCCAAATCCTCCCGCCCCAGCCCCATTTGCAGGCCCGCGCCAATAATCCGGCCCAGAGTAACGTCCTGTCCGTCGAACAAGCCGTCTTCGGAAGGGACCAAAAGGTTCTCCTTCAGGCAGGCGTTCACCTGTTCGGCCGTGAGACCGGTTTCGGCGCAAAACCGGTCCAGGTTCAGGCCGGGGGCTTCTTCCCGGCCAAAGACCAGGGCCTGAAGTTCGACGAACGACGAAATATTCCGCCCCTTTTCTTCGTGGTCGAGCGCCGCCTTGAGGCTGGCCAGCGGAAGACGGTACCGGGCCTGCAATTGCTTGATGATTTGTATCTTTTTTACACAGATTGGATCGTAGTAGGCCGTATTGGGGCCAGGCCGGGCCGGCTGAGGCAACAAGCCAAGGCTTAAATAATGGAGAACCGTGGCCTTGGTGACGCCGGCGGCCCGCGTGAGGTCTTTCATTTTCAGGCCCGAAACCGGGCTGTCGGAGTCGTTGGTTCGCCCTGGCAGGGTGGGGGGATGAGGTTTGGGGCTCGGCAAGGCGTTCCTCACTGAAGTTTTTGTATGGTGTAAGGTGACACATAACAAAACGGATGTCAAGACCGAGTTAAGGGTTCCGTTTCGAGTGGCCATTGTGGAATAGGTGAGCCATTTGGAAAAGAGTTGGCTTTTCCCACAGGCTGTCAGCTCTGAGGCCGAAGCCCTCCTTGTCTCATCGTGAACCCAAACTCCGCCAATGCCACCCGAGACTGTATGCAAACAGGTCCATCGCCTCGTTTCATTCGCTCCGGAGAAGGGGTTCCCCCCACTTTTATCATTTCACTTGCCTTTTTTTCCACCGATGCCCTACACTTAATATTGGGCGGATCCGTGGGGGCACGGAGCGCCGGAGCGAAACCCGGGGCCTCCGGCCACTGCTTGGGTTCGAGGATGTTCCTTCGGGGTTGTTGACGCGATAACCATATTGGATCATTCATGGATTCACGGTCTTCCCATTATTATGCCTGGAAAGAGCGGATCGAGCGGTTTGCCCTGATCCTGATCGGCTCCGTGGTTTGCGGCCTGTACACCGTGGTGGAAATGGGCGGAGTGACCAACCGCGTGTTCGTGGTGGCCACGAACATCGTGTCCATCATGGCCATCAGCGCGTTCGCTCAGATGCTCACCAACCGGAACCGCCAGGCCAAGGAATGGCACCAGGCCCAGCGGATGATGCTCGAGGAAACCGTTCAAATCCGCACCGCCGACCTGAAAAAGGCCATTACCGGGCTGGAAAAGGAAATCGCCGTCCGGCGCCGGATCGAACGGTTGACCACGGCCCTTTACAATATTTCCCGTGCGGCCCAGGCGCCGTTGAGCCTGAACGAATACTGCCAGGTGATCCATCAGGCCATCCAGACCGTAGTTGAAGCCAAAAACTTCTTCGTGGCCCTCCTGGACCGGGGGGGCAACGTGATCCATTTTCCCTATTTCATGGATGAAAAGGACAAGTATTTCGAAATCCCCGAAGCCGACCGGTCGGGGTCGTTGACGGCGGAAGTGATTCAGTCCGGCGCTCCGTTGCTACTTTCCGAAAATCAGATCAAGGCCCGGTATGGCAACATGGATCGACCTCCCTGGGGGACGATGTGCCGGTCCTGGCTGGGCGTACCCCTTCGCGTCCGGGACGAAGTGATCGGGGCCATGGGGGTTCAAAGCTACGATCAGACCGATCTGTATACGCCGAACGACGCCGAATTTCTGCAGTCCGTGGCCACCCATATCGCCGTGGCCATCGAACGCAGGCAGGCCGAAGAAGATTTACGGCTGAGTGAAGCCATGCTCCGCCAGATAATAGATCTGGTGCCCCACCTGATTTTCGCCAAAAACGAAGAGGGCCGGGTATTGCTGGCCAACCAGGCCGTGGCCGAGGCGTACGGCGCCACCGTGGAAAACCTGACCGGCCGGATCGACCGCGAATTCCCTCTGAAACCGGAAGAACTGGACCAGTTCCGGGCCCATGACCGCGAGGTCATCACCACCGGCCGGCCCAAGATCATCCCCGAAGAAACCCTGACCGACGCCAACGGCCGAGCCCGCGTGCTCCAGACCGTGAAAATCCCCTTCACCCTGGCCGGTTCCGACGAGCCGGCGGTCTTGAGCGTTTCCATCGACATCACCGAACGCAAACAGGCTGACGAGGCCCTCCGGCTGAGCGAAGAGCGGTACCGGCGCCTGTACGAGGAATCGAAACGGGCCGAAGAGGTGTACCGATCCCTCATCCATTCCTCGGCCGACGCCATCATGGTGGTCAACATGGATGGCCGGGTCCGGTACATCAGCCCTTCCTTCACTCAGCTTTTCGGTTACGAAGAAAGCGACATCCTGGATCGGACCGTACCCATCCTCCCTGAAGGCGCGGATGCACAAGCTGAATACGTTTTGAAGGACGTGGCCCGGACCGGCGCCCCCTGCCGAGGTTTGGAAACCCGGCGCCGGACCAAGGACGGCCGCGTGTTGGAAATCTCCTTGAGCGCGTCCCGATTCGATGACCACGAAGGCCGGCCCGCCGGCGTGATGATGGTTTTAAGGGACGTGACCAAAACCAAGGAACTGGAAAGCCAGCTCAGGCACGCCCAGAAAATGGAGGCCGTGGGCACGCTGGCCAGCGGTATTGCTCATGATTTCAACAACATTCTCCAGGCCATTTCCGGGTACATCCAGGTCATGCAGTCCCGGCGGGTGGGGGGAGTTCGAGGCGCCCGCTACTTGGGCGAGATCGACCATGCGGTGAAACGAGCCACCGAACTGGTGAGGGGGCTGTTGACTTTTGGCCGTAAAATGGAACCGGAGCGCAGGGTTTTGGATTTGAACCTGGAAATCCAAAGCGCCCTGAAACTGGTGGAACGAACCATTCCCAAGATGATCGGGATTGATGTCCATCCGGCCGGGGACCTATGGAAAACGGAGGCCGATCCGGTTCAGATCGAACAGATTCTGGTGAACCTGTTCACCAACGCCCGGGACGCCATGCCGAACGGCGGAAACATCCGCCTGGCCACGGACAACGTGGTCCTGAAACCGGGCGTCCACGACCCCGGGGCTCCGGACCTTCCGCCGGGCCGTTATGTCCGTCTCACCTTTCGCGATACGGGAGTTGGCATGGATGGTGAAACCCGGGAACGGATGTTCGAACCCTTTTACACCACTAAAAAAGTGGGCGAAGGAACCGGCCTGGGCATGTTCACCGTGTATGGGATCATCCAAGCGTTGGGGGGCGCCATCACCTGCCGCAGCGAACCCGGCGGCGGCGCGGAAT
>JAGVGV010000151.1 GCA_020056895.1 Deltaproteobacteria bacterium | reverse complement strand
CTTTTCCAGGTACCGCCGCTTTTCCAAAAGCGCTTCCCGCGCCAGGTCTTCCCGGCCCCGGCTGACGGCCAATTCGGCCTTGACCGCCCAGGCCGAAACCCTGGCGGCGGATTCGTCCCGAGCCCGCTCCACCCTTTTGCGCGTGGCCATGGCCCCGGCGCAGGCCGCCTTGATCTCCACCAGAGTGTCTTCCATTTCCGCGATCATCAGCTTGACCATTTTTTCCGGGTCTTCGGCCTTGTCCAGCATGCTGTTGATGTTGGCGCTGATGATGTCCGCGAAGCGGCTGAATATGTTCGTCATGGTTCCTCCTCCTTGAAAGGTTGGTTCGTTCGTTGGCGTTTTCCTATGGCAAGAGGAGTGCCAACCGGGGAAAATTCGCAATAACCCTAATAATCCGATTGGTTATGGCCAAATCCGCCCGGCCGAGCGAAATCGTCCTCTGGCGAAAGGCGGTCGCGGATGGTAAAATCACCCAACTGGAGGTGATTTTGGCCATGGCCGACGTCCGATCGCTTTCCAAACCCCGTCCCGTCCGCGAGGCCTTGGGCGAATCCGAAGTTTTTTTGGCCTTTCAGGAAGAACTTTCCCGCGCCGCCAAGGTGGACCGGCCCCTGTTGATCGTTGGGGAACGGGGTACGGGCAAGGAACTGGCCGCGTCCCGGGTGCATTACCTGTCGTCGCGGTGGAACGAACCGTTCGTGGCGCTCAACTGCGCCGCCCTGCCCCCCAGCCTGATCGAATCCGAACTGTTCGGGTACGAGGCCGGCGCCTTCACCGGCGCGGGGAAACGGCGGCTGGGCCGGTTTGAAACGGCCCACCGGGGAACGCTGTTTCTGGACGAAGTGGGCCACATTCCCCTGGATGTTCAATCCAAAATCCTCCGGGCCGTGGAATACCAAATCTTTGAACGGGTGGGATCGCCGGAACCGGTCCAGGTGGACGTTCGCATTGTGGGGGCCACCAACGCGGACCTGGTCCGGCTGGCGACCGAAGGACGGTTTCAAAGGGACTTGTTGGACCGGCTGGCCTTCGAAGTGCTGGTTGTTCCGGCTCTGAGGGACCGGAAGGGCGACGTGACCCTTTTGGCATCGCATTTCGCGGCCCGAATGGCCCATGAACTGGGCTGGGCCGGCGTGCCCATGTTCACCGACGAGGCTTTGGACGCCCTGGAAAGCTATTCCTGGCCGGGCAACGTGCGGGAACTCAAGAACGTTGTCGAACGCGCCGTGGCTCGGGCCGGGTCCAACCGCGTCGACCAGGTGGTGTTCGATCCGTTTCCGACGGCGCTGGGGTCGGCGGTTCTGGAACGGACCTCAGGACTGGAGGACCCGTCTCCCGGCCAAACGACCAGCGGCCCAGGTCCCGTCGCCGAAGCTGGCGAGGCTCCCGTCCGGTTGGATACTCCGTTGCCGGACCAGGTGGCGGCCCTGGAAATCGGGTTGCTCCGAGCCGCCCTGAATCAGGCCCGGTTCAACCAGAAAAAGGCGGCCGACCTGCTGGGGCTGACCTACCACCAGTTCCGGGGGTTGTACCGGAAGCATACCGGCCAGATGGGGGGGGCTCCAGACCAGGACGAGCTATAGTCTATCCCATTTCAAAATTTACCGTTTTTTATATAATTCCAGGTTGCAGTGGCGGCAGTTCCGCTGAGGCGGAAACGACAAAGGGCCATCGGGGCGGTAATGGTTTTTATCGAACGAAACTACAAAAAATAGCTTGTGGCAACGGGGGCAAAGGCTTCGATTCAGACGATGCTGAACCCAAAGCCCCACAAGAAAAAGCCCCAAGGCGCCAGACATCGCCGCGATTGGCCCCAGAAGCCCCAGAACCACGCATCCGGGTAGAAAGCCGAAAATGATGGCCAGGCAGACCCGCCGTTTCAGCCGGATCCGTTGCAAGCCACTGATGATGTTCATCTTTTCCGGCTTCATGGCCCCAGCCGCCTACCGAAATCATCGAATCCATTTTACATTGGTTCGGTTATTTCGTCAAAAACGGAGCGTATCCTGTCTTTGGAGAAACCCGGCCCAGGGGTTCCTATTCCAGGCGCCCCCGGGACGCGGTTGACAGGTGGAGCGGCTCGTGTTACATTTTAAACGGAAAAAGGAGCCTTATCGATGATCCGGCGGCTAGGGCTGGTTGTTTTAATAATGGCGTTGCTCGTGCCTGGGGGCCTGTTTTCCGCCCAAGCCGGGAACAAAGCCCCCGCCCGTGGCGGCATGGAAGCCCGGTCCGCCGATCCGATCCGGGCCGGCTCCTGTTGCGGCGGCCCAAAGGCTCCTTCCGCTCCGCCCGTGAAGGCCTGCTCCTGCGATACCGGCCTGCCCTGCTGCCATGAAAATCCAACGGCCGATCCCCGGGCCGCCGGGCCAGGCGCTGTTTCGGGAACGTTCCGGGCCGAAGCCGGTCCCTTTGACCCATTCATCCCGGAAGCCACTCAACCAGGCGGGGTGCTAAGGTTTTCCCTCGCCCCCAATCAACATCAAGCCAACGGACCGCCTCTGTACTATCTATTGTTATCCCTCAGAATTTGATTCCTTCCCTGGGTCTTTTCGCTTCGATAACGGTCTCGGGGCCGGTCGCGCCGAGGCCGATGTACGCCTTTCCCTGTTAAAAAATCTCTCTCCGGGACAAGACCCTGACCCTGGTCCGTCCTTTTGAGGAGTCTTTGGTTATGTCCAAAAACACGGTTCAGGAATCCCGATCGGTTCACGGCGAGCCCGCCTCCACTTCCGGAACCCGCGCTCGTCTTCGGACGGCGATGATCGTCATCGGCGTGATGGTGCTGGTTGGCGTGGCGGGTCTTTTGTTCGGTCTCTGGTTAGGACGGCCCGCGGTCACGGCCACCGCCGCCTCACCCGGGGATCCGATAGAACATCCGGTGGCGGATTTCGCCGATGGCAAGGCCCGGCATTTGGTGTACAAAACCCCGGATGGAACGCCGATTCGGTACTTCGTTATCAAAAGCTCCGATGGCGTGATCCGGGCGGCCTTCGACGCTTGCGACGTTTGCTGGCGGTCGAACCTGGGGTACGAACAGCAGGGCGACCGGATGATCTGCCGGAACTGCGGCCGAGCTTTCGCTTCCGTTAAAATCAACGAAGTTTCCGGCGGCTGCAACCCCGCGCCTTTGGCCCGAACCATAAACGGGGACCGGGTAACCATCCTTCCGATCGATCTTCTGGCCGGCCGCCGGTTTTTCGACTTTTCGTCGTGAGGTGACCGTGATGGGACTCTGGCTGATGGTTATGAGAAGCCTTTCGCGTCGAAAAGCCAAGGCGGTTTTCATCATTCTGGGGTTGACCGTGGGCGTGGCCGCCATGGCCGGGCTTTCCGTTTTGTCCGATGCCCTGACCACTCAGGTGAACCAGCAACTGGAAAAATACGGAGCCAACATCCTGATCACGCCCAAGTCCAAGGGCTTGTCCCTGGTGTACGAAGGCATGAACCTGGGCGGTTTTTCCTATGAAACCGCGCCGCTGTACGAAAAAGACCTCGGATCGCTGAAAACCATAAAAAACTCAGGCAACATCGCCGCCGTAGGCCCCATGCTCCTGGGTACGGTTCGGGTGAAGGACACCGACGCGCCTTTGGCGGGGGTGGATTTCATCGCCATGGATTATTTACGCCCCTGGTGGCAGGTGACCGGCCGGCTGCCGGCCCGGGGGGAAGTGCTGGCCGGGGACCAGGCGGCCCGGGTGCTGGACCTGAAGCTCGGGGACCGGATGGATCTGGGCGGCCAAACCCTGACCGTCGCCGGTGTCCTGGCTCCCACCGGTTCCCCCGACGACCAATTGCTCTTCGCCGACCGGCCCATGGTGGAAACCCTTTTGAACCAGCCGGGGCGGCTGTCCATGGTGGAAGTGGCCGCGCTCTGCCATGGCTGCCCCGTTGAAGAAATGGTGGCCCAGATCGAAGCCGCGTGGCCCGGCGCATCGGTCATGGCCATCCAGTCCGTGGTCAAAGGCCGGATGCATGCCTTATCGCTGTTCAAGCGGTTTTCCTGGGGCGCGGGCGTTCTGGTCACGGTGGTGGGGGGCCTGGTGGTGCTGGTCACCATGATGGCCTCGGTGCGGGAACGATCCCGCGAAATCGGCCTGTGGCGGGCCATTGGCTTCCGCCGGAGCCACGTAGTCCGGCTGGTGCTGATGGAATCCCTGGTGCTCTCCCTGGCGGCGGGCTTGTTGGGCCTGGGTCTGGGGCTGGGCGGCGCCTGGCTTTTGATGCCTTTGCTGGTGGATGGCCACGGCGGCCACCTGACTCTGAACCCGGGCGTGGCGCTTTTTTCCCTGGCGCTGTCCCTGGTCATGGGGCAGCTGGCCGGAATCCACCCGGCTCTGGCCGCGGCCCGGATGGACCCGTCCGAGGCCCTTCGGAGCCTGTAACATGACCTCGCTCAATGGTTTTCCGCCGGAAACGCTTGGTACTGGAAAACCGGATTCGAGAGAACCGCCGATGATCGAAGCTCAAGGATTATCCAAGGAATACGGCCGGCCCGAAGCTCGGGTCCAGGCCTTGAAGAACGTGGACTTCCGGCTGGAGCCCGGGGAGTTCGCCGCCATCATGGGGCCTTCGGGTTCGGGCAAATCCACCCTCTTGTCCCTTCTGGGAGCTCTGTCCGCGCCATCGGCCGGCCGTGTGCTGATTGATGGAGTGGACGTATACGGGTTGGGGTCCGATACCCGGGCCGATTTCCGCTTGGGGCGGCTGGGGTTCGTTTTCCAACAATTCCACCTGGCACCCTATTTGAATTTGCTGGAGAACGTGATGCTCCCCCTGGCGGTCCGGAAAATGGAATCCAAGGAAAAGCGGGCCCGGGCCCTGGACGCGCTGGCCCGGGTGGGAGTGGACCACCTGGCGAATCGCCTGCCGGACGAAGTATCCGGCGGCGAACAGGAACGGGCGGCCATGGCCCGGGCTCTGGTGAACCGTCCCACGGTGCTTCTGGCCGATGAACCCACGGGTAACCTGGACCAGGCCAATGGGGAAAAGGTGATGAATTTGCTGGCCGAACTGGCCGCCGGCGGGATGACCGTGGTCATGGTCACCCATTCCGCTTCCTCGGCCAGGTTCGCCGGCCGGATTCTTCACTTGGCCGACGGCCGTTTGGTGGCCGATGAAAAAACGGCGGTCCAACCGGAAAAGGAACAGGGAGGATGCCAGGCGGCGTGAAGGGCCTCGTCGGTGTATCCTGAAAGAAGGAACGGGGAGGCCGGTTATGGGGCTGATTTGTCCTCAGTGCGGCATCGAGGGTGAATTCCGGATTCGGGCCGGCCTGGAACTGCCGCCGGACGGCCGGTCCGACGAAATCACCCTCCAGGCTTCGGTCTGCCACGGCTGCGGATTGTTCTCGGTGACCGTGTATGAAGAATCCCGCCGGGGAAGCCTGGACCAGGACAGCTTCGACCATTACGGATACCGGCTGGACGGGCTGGAATTCGAGCGGCTGGTCGGCCTTATCACCGCCTGCCCCCGTCCCGACGACCGCCGCTGTTCCTGCCCCACCCACCGCCAACTGAGCCGCACCGACGATCAAGGCATTTGGCGGGGGCTCTCAGCCTTCCGGCTGGGCCCCTATTTCAACGTGTTTTACCGTCCCTGACCGGAACCGGACGGATTACCGGACATCGGGGTAGTCCCGGGCCAGCCGGCGAGCCGGCGAGCCCAGAAAAAACCTCAGGAGCCGCCGCTGGTTCCGCAGCGTGGTCGCCAGGATCCCATCCCGCTCCCACCGCCGGGCCGAAGTCGTCATGCTTTCGCGTGCGATGATTACCCGACCCAACGCCTTCACTCGTCGCACCAAGTCCACGTCTTCCATCAACGGCAGGTCGGTGAACCCGCCCACGGCGTCGAATACCCGGCGAGTCAGAAACAGGCCTTGATCCCCATAAGGCAGCTTGAACGCCTTGGCCCGGAAATTGGCCAACCGATGGATCAGCCGAAGACCAAGGCGGCGGGTTTCGATCCGCAGCCGGAACGCGCCGGCCGCCACGCCCGGCCCGGCCAGGGTCCGGCGGATCACATCCGGCGCCGAAGGCGGAGGGAACGAATCGGCATGGACGAAAAACAGGATACCGCCCGAAGCGGCCTTCGCTCCCAGATTCATCTGCCTGGACCGGCCCGGCGAGCCGACCACCACCCGGTCCGCCATTGATTCGGCCAAAGCCCGGGTGCGGTCCCGGCTGCCGCCATCCGAAACCACAATCTCCATCCCCAGCCCCTTCAAATGAACCAGCAGGGGAAGGATGGCTTTTTCTTCGTTGAGAACCGGAACCACCACGGAAATGTCGGTCATTGAGGAACGCCTTCCCCGGCCCTGTCTTCCCGCCCGGCCGGGTTCGCGCCTGTCCCGCTTTTCAACGCACGAACAACACGTTGCAGGGCGCTTGGCGAAAAACCCGTTCGGCGCGGCTGCCCACGAAAATTTCCCTAGCCCGGTTGGATCGGCCCCGGGCGCCCATCACGATCAGGTCCACGCTTTCCTCTTCGGCCAAAGCGATAATGATTTCAAACGGGTATCCCCTTTTGATGAAGCATTTATGGGGAACCCGGTCGGCCCGGGCGCGGGAAAGGAACTCCTTGAGCAGTTCGGCCCGTTCTTCGCCCAGGGCCACGAAAGCCTGTTCGGCTTCGTCGCCCATCAGCGCCTGGCTCCGCCCGTGGAGCCGTTCCAAGGTTTCAAAGGCCCGCTGGTTCAGCACGTGAAGGAAAATGATTTCACCATCGAAT
>JAGVGV010000414.1 GCA_020056895.1 Deltaproteobacteria bacterium | reverse complement strand
CTGTTTCACGAAGACGTGCCAGATGCTTTCATTCGCAAGGTGTTCAGCGCCATGAAACGGGCGCCGTGGCACACCTATCAGATACTGACCAAAAGATCCGAGCGGCTTCGCGACCATTCGCCCAATCTTACCTGGGGGGAGCAAGTCTGGATGGGGGTGAGTCTGGAAAGCCGGGAATACCAATACCGGGTCGATCACCTGCGGGAAACGGATGCCTACATGAAATTTTTGTCCGTCGAACCGATGCTCGGACCGATCCCCGGACTGAATCTAAAGGGCATCGATTGGGTGATCGTCGGTGGGGAATCGGGTCCCGGAGCCCGGCCCGTCCGTCCTGAATGGGTCACGGACATCCGGGATCAATGTCTGGCCGCCGGAGTCTCCTTTTTCTTCAAACAATGGGGTGGAGTGAACAAAAAAAAGGCTGGCCGGTTGCTGGAAGGACGCACCTGGGACCATATCCCCGAACGGCTATAGGCAGTCCTTCGCTCCTCCCTCACCACCTGCGGGCCGCGGCCTGGGCGGTAGGAAAGCTGAAGAGGGCCAAAACGTTCCAGGTGACGATCAGGCCGGGCTGGGGGCCGGGGTGGGATAAAAGCTGGGCGTGCCATTCGTCCACCAGAGCATCCATCTGAGGCTTCAGGTCCGGTTCCAGCGAAAGAGCGAGCAACCGTTCCAGGTCCACCGCCGCCCGAGCCGAATTGAGGGTCAGCAACATCAATCGGCTTTGGTGGTGAAGGTCCGTTCGGCCGTTGATGTCCTGAGCGGACCGAGTGGCGTGGGCGAAAAGCCGGCGGGTTTCTTCCAACACGGTATCGGATGGCCGGGCCAGGCGAACGTTCAACGCCAGCAGCCCAACCACGCCGTTGGTCAGAGTGGCCGTGGTCCAGGCCGGGTCTTCGTACCTTTTGGCCTGAAGCGCCAGGTGTTCGTCCATGTTCCGGATTTCGTCCAGCGCCGCCGTGTCTTTGTTCATCGCGGCCCGGACCGCCGCCGCGATCTGGAGGGCTTCGTATTTCAACCGAAGGCCCGATTGCAGCCGGAACCGGCTGGGGGAACCCCGGGTGGCTTCGACCTCCAGCTCCAGGCGGTCCAACCGGACCACGTCATCGCGGCGGTTGTTTTGATCGGCCAAATAGCGGGCGGCCTGGCACCAGGCCAGACCCGAATAGGCGGCGGCGTGAGCTGACAAGCGGTCCGGCTGGTTTTCCCGTTCCACCCGGCGGATGTATTCCGCCTGAAGGTCGTCGATGGCCTTCCCGGGGGCGTCCCCTTGAGCCCCGGCAACGGCGGTGAAAACCACCAGCGCCAGAAACCAGCCGATTCCCCAAGCCAGGCGAGTCAAGGGGCCACCTCTTCTATATCCCATCCCCCCGCCGGACTACACGGAACCTGCCCGAACGGAGAAGGCGGACCAAGTCCGTTTCGTCGGCCGCGGGTTCGTCCAGCACCGTCCGCCAAAGGCCCACTTCGTCCTCGGAATGGGCGTCGCTGCCGCCCGGCGCCACCAGCCCCAGATGAGCCGCCACCTGGCGGGCGAGATCGTTTTCCGGATCGGTCACCCGGCCGTTGGCCGATTCCAGGCCGTGCACGTACTTCATCACCGGCATTCCGGCCGCGTCTTCGACCGACAGCTTCAATTCGGAAAAACCGAACACCAGGAACCCCCGAAACGGATGAGCCAGAATGGCGATCCCGCGCGCCTGGTCCACCTGGGTCTTGAGTTCCTCCGGCGTGGGCACTCCAGGCGGGGCCTGATCCACGCCGAACACCAGAACGTCGCCGGCCGTGGTGGTCACTTCGATCCCCCGGAACACGGCCAGGCCATGCCGATGGGACAGGTCCCGGGCTTCGGCCTGGGGCCAGATCACCTGATGTTCGGTCAAACACACCCCGTCCAGGCCTTCTTCCCGAGCCCGGATCATGAGCCGGTCCGGGTCCAGCCGGGAGCAGGACGAATACCGGGACGTATGGACATGAAGGTCCAGAATCATCGGTCCATTCCTTTCAGGAACCGGCGGGCCGGCCGCGGTCCGGATGGATCGCGGACCCACCGGCGTCCGGCGGTATGTCCGGATAAATTCACGTCAGCCGGACGAAATCCTTGAGGTCCGGGTACTGCTCGAAAAAGGCGGCCCTGGTTTCCACGGGCGTCCGTTCCGGGTTTTCCTTCGTTTGGGCTTGATGGAAACGGGCGAATTCGGTCCGGGCCACGGCCTGGACCATATCCATGAACAACTGCGCCATGTGGCGGCAGCCGAGCTTGCCGATTTCGTCCTTGATAAACCGTTCGAGTCCCGAACCCAGGGCCTGGCCGACCGCCTTGGGCGCGAACGGTTCGGCCAGGGGGCAACGATACGTGGTGTACCGGACCAGCCGGGCCTCGGCTTTGGTGACCACCAGATCGGGCCGGCGGACGTTGACGTCCAGATCGATGGTGTACAGGGCGTCGTCCAGGCGGCCATGGGCCGTCCATTGGTCGTCCCCCTGGGCCTGGACCCCCACGGTTTTGGAACGAGCGAATTCAATCATGGGGTTCCTCCTCGCGGAAGGCCACGCAGGAATCCTTCATCCGGGGGTTGGCCGCGGCCATCATTTTCACGTGCTCCGGGCCCATGACCTTGGGGTTGAGCGCCCGGCCGACGGGGTAGGGGTTGGGAATCCCCATATCGGCCAGGGCGGAGCCCAAGGGGCCTTTGGTGAAATAGAGAATCAGACCTTCGGCCGTATCCATCACCAAGTCGGCCAGCCGGTCGGACCCATCTTCGCCGCCAATAACGCCTCGGACAATGCGGGTCAGCCCCTGCCCGGCCCGAACGCCCCTGAGCTTGGCGAAACGGTCGGCCAGACCTTCGGCCGGAGGCAGCAGGGACCACGTGATGCGGTGCGTGGCGTCTTCGATTTCCAGCGTGGGGGTTTTGATCAGGAGGACGACTTCGGCCGAAAACAGGCTGTCGTCCACTCGGCCCCGGCATTCGAACCGGCCGGGACCCACGGCTTGAACCGTGACGTTTTGACAGGATTGGTGATCCAGGATCATCGAGTCACCCCCGTTGGTGAAGGAAAGGGTTGTCTGGGGTCGGGGAGCGGGGTGAGCAAGGCGTCCGGCGGGGCGAAACAAGGTCTCGTCCCCGCCGGTTGGGTAAGGAATGGGCTCAGGTGCCCATGTCCCAGGACGAGAGGTATTTCTTCTGTTCGGCGGTCAGGGTGTCGATGGCCACGCCCATGGCTTTCAGCTTCAGGCGGGCGATTTCCTGGTCGATCACCTGAGGCACGGGATACACGCCCTTGGGCAGACTGTCCCGGTTCTGGGCGATGTATTCAGCGGCCAGGGCCTGGTTGGCGAAGCTCATGTCCATGACGCTGGACGGATGGCCTTCGGCGGCGGCCAGGTTGATCAGCCGGCCTTCGCCCAGCACGTACACGTTGTTGCCGTTTTCCAAGGCGTATTCTTCAACGAAAGGCCGGATGGTCCGCCGTTTCTGGGTGACCTTTTCCAGGCCCACCAGGTCCAGCTCGACGTTGAAATGGCCGGAATTGGCCACGATGGCCCCGCTTTTCATCAGCAGGAAGTGTTCCTTGCGGATCACGTTGATGTCGCCGGTGACGGTGCAGAAGAAATCGCCCAAAGGCGCGGCTTCGGCGATGGGCATGACCCGGTATCCGTCCATCACCGCTTCAAGGGCCCTCAACGGGTCCACTTCGATCACGATCACGTTGGCGCCCAGGCCGTGGGCCCGCATGGCCACGCCTCGGCCGCACCAGCCGTACCCGGCCACCACGAACACACTGCCGGCCAGCAGCCGGTTGGTGGCTCGGATTATGCCGTCCACGGTGCTTTGGCCGGTGCCGTACCGGTTGTCGAAGAAATGCTTGGTCTGGGCGTCGTTGACGGCGATAACGGGATACTTGAGGGCGCTTTCGGCGGCCATGGCCTTCAAACGGATCACGCCGGTGGTGGTTTCCTCGGTGCCGGCGATCACGTTGGCCAAAAGGTCCTGGCGTTCGGAATGAAGGGTGGACAAAAGGTCCGCGCCGTCGTCCATGGTCACTTGGGGGGCCGCGTCCAAGACCGCGCTGATGTGGCGGTAGTAGGTTTGGGTGTCTTCACCCTTGATGGCGAAACAGGGAATCTT
>JAGVGV010000235.1 GCA_020056895.1 Deltaproteobacteria bacterium | reverse complement strand
CGCTTAGGCTCACCGAAAAAATTTCGGCCAGCTCGGTCATGGACCGTTCGTGGTGGTACCGGAGCATCAACGCTTCCCGGTCTTCGACCGATAGCTCCATCAAGGCCGCTTGCACCTGGTCGATCATCCGCCGGCGGTCCAACTCTTCCAGTTCGGCCGGCGGGTCCGCTTCCATCTGGTCGGTGTCCCGAAGGGGCAGCCATTGGCCGGTCCCCCGCTTTCGCCGGCCGAAATCCCTGGCCAGGTTCAGGCCGATGGTATAGAGCCAGGGGAAAAACTTTTTTTCCGGGTCGAACCGGTCGAGCTTCTGGTACGCCCGGATGAACGCCTCCTGAGCCAGATCGGCCGCGTCTTCAGCCGACCTCGTGGAGCGGAACATCAGGTTATACATCGGCTTTTGGTACCGCTGGACCAGCACGGCGAAGGCCTCTTTTTTCCCTTGAAGGACGGCCTTCACCACGCTCCGGTCATCGGCCTCGTCCATTCATCGACCGTCCCTTAGCCAGAACCTCGACAAGATATACGAAGCCCGCCACCTAAAGGTCACGTTTTTTTGGGGAACCCTTCCTTTGGCCCTGAGGCGCCTTGTCGTTCACGCCAACAATATCCGAACCGCCGTGACCGCCTGGAACAGGGAGGCCAGGAGAAACAAGGCCAGGATGCCCACCGAGACGGCCGACCGGAATTCAGGCCGCCCCCGACTCAAAAACCAGGTGTGGAGACCAAAGCCCACCAGCCCGCTGGCGGCGAGAATCAGGGAGAGGACCAGTCCCGCCGTCTGATGCCGGGCCACGGCCAGAAACCCCCACAGCACCAGCAGGACCATGGGGATGTGAAGCAGGACAAAGCCCCCCGGCCCGCCTGGAAGACGGAACAGTTCCCATTCCTTCCAGTACGCGGAATCGATTTCATGAACAATCAAAAGCGTCGCGTTGACCGCATACGCCCACAACAGGGATTCCCACATGGGGGCGACCTCCAGAAAGGAGAACGCCGGGGTCTCATCCCGCCCGGCGTTTTCCCCTTGTACATTAGGGAGGGGGCGGCCGTTCGACCACCCCAGGGTTGATTCTGGTTACCGGTCCGAGGCCCTCGATCGGTCCGAATCCGCCGCCGGCGGTTCAATGATGAATTCCTCTCCGGCGGCCGGAGGCTGTTCCTTGGGCCGGGGTTTGGGCTTCATCCACAATCCTCCGAACCCGAAGGAAGCCCAGCCCCACCGAAGCCCCCGGATCAACGATACCGCCAACCACAGCGCCCAAACCAGCATGGCGCCATGGAACACGAACTTGGGTAGGTTCACCGCGAAAGGCTGAGGCATCAGGCCGTCGATACGGTCCATGGTCCAGTGGAGAAGGTGGTCCTGGGACAGGTTGCCGGTGATCTGCATGTCCGGAATGCCCAGGAGCCCCCGATGAATGGCCACGTACAAGCCTACGGCCGCCACAACGGCCCAGAGGATCAAACCCAGTTGCAGCACATCGTAAAAAAACCAGTGGGTGGAGGGCGCGGCCTGGCCCCGGCGGCCCAGAACCAGGACAAACCCCACGATAATCACCGCCATCAGGGGGTGAATCTGAGTCAGCCCCAGGCCCAAAAGCAGCCAGTGCCGGAATTTAAGCGGAGTCCACGGCACGCGGCCGAGGCCCAAGGCGGCCAGGAAAACCACCGCCACGAAGCTCCAGAACAGAACCGCCGGTCCCATCCGGGGACCCCAGGCAAAGAGCACCCACCGCTTGGTGGAAAGATGAAAGGTGACTTCGGCGTTCACCGCCGCGCCGCCCAGGTGGACTTCCGGCCCCTTGAGGACCACGGCCGAATCCGCGCCCTGGTGCCATTCCAGTTCCACCCTTTGGGAACCCGGAGCCAGCGGCACGATCACTTCCCGGCCGGTCTGGCCGATGGGCAGCGTCCGGTCGTTCACCCGGACCACCTGAAGCTGGGCGCCTTCGGGCAGCTTGAGCCGATGCTGGCCCCCCTGGCTGGACCTAAGGTTCAGCTTCAATTCGCCCTTGTGGAATCGTTCGCCGGGGGTCCAATCGAGCTTGGCGGTATCGATGGTCAGAACCTGCCCGGGTACATGCTTGGGCTGAGTGACGGCGATGGTCACCGTTTCCCCGGGCCAGGGCCGCCATTCGGGACGCCAGCGGCCGTCTTCGTCCTGGTGATGGACTACGGCAATCCCTTGGGGCTCGCAATGCCAGATCGGGCCCGCGTCCAGTATCCAGGTTTCCACCCAGGGGACGCCCTGGGGCGCGGTGAGTTGGATCTGAGTGGATGGTTCCAGCGTCGAGGACCACGAAAGCTCCTCGCTCCGGGCATCCAGCGTTACCAGCGCCTTGCCTTTTTCCGTACGAACCTGAGCCGAGGTCACGGATTCCCCGGACAGAAGGGGGATGGCGGCCACCACCGGGGCGCCGGTGGGGGTGAGCCTTTTTACCCGGGTGAAGACTTCCCAGGTAAGCCCCAAATACAAGGTCCGTTCAACGGACAGAAACGGAGGCAGGGCGGCCGCGCCCAAGGCCGGCGTGGTATCCCCTTCCTTTTTCATCCGGGTCAGGCCAATGGCCGCGTCCACCCGGCCGTCCCGATGAACCCCCTGGACTTCCCAGCCATCCGCCTGGACCTTGACCCGGCT
>JAGVGV010000487.1 GCA_020056895.1 Deltaproteobacteria bacterium | reverse complement strand
CAAGACGCCCACCAGCATCACCAGAATGATGTAGTAGTAAGGTTCCTTGCCCGCGAACTGGAAATAGGCCAGGCCGGTTTTGAGCGGCGGGATGGACAGACCCCGGGGGCCGTTGAGATTGAAGGGGCCCAGGTAATCGATGTTTTCGATCATGACCCTCAGGCCTTCGGAAAAGGCGATGGTGGCCAGGGCGAAGTACGCGCCGCGCATTTTAAAGGTGGGCAGACCGAGCAGCACGCCCACGCCGGTGGAGAGCACCGCGCCGACAAGCATGCCCAGCCAGGGGCTGATATCGTACTGAAGGAAAAGAATCGTCGATGTGTACGCGCCGATGCCTACGAAAGCGGCGTGGCCCAAGGGAAGGACGCCGGCGAACCCGCCCACCAGGTTCCAACTGGTGGTCAGGTACGCGTACAGGTACATGACGATCAAAATGTGCAGATACGTAGGGCTCCGAACCACCAAGGGCAGGCCGAAGGCCGCCACCAGAGCCAGAACCAGACTGACGCGATCGAGGGTACGACGGGGCATGGCGACCTCTTACCAGTCTTGTTTGAGTCCAAACAGGCCCGACGGCCGGAGGAACAGAAAGAGCAGAAACAGGCCGTACACGATGAATTCGCTCCAGGTGGCCGCCATGTACGCCGGGGCGATGGATTCGACCAGGCCGATCAGGATGCCGCCCAGCATGGCGCCGCCAATGCTGCCCAGGCCTCCCAAAACCACGATGATGAAGCCCTTGATGTCGAACAGCACGCCCACGGTGGGATAGACGTTGAAAAACGGCACCAGGGTGACCGCCGCCACGCCGGCCGTGGCCGTGCCCAGGCCCACCGCCACGTTATAGACGCGGTACTGGTTGATGCCCATCAGGCTGGCCGCTTCCCGGTTCAGGCTGGTGGCCCGGATGGCCCGGCCCGCCCTGGTTTTCTGGAAAAACCAGTACAGGAAAACCGTGGTCAGCATCGCGGCCGCGAAGCCATACAGCCGGGGAACCGAAATCAACAGTTCGCCCATTTCCAGCATTTTGCCCTTCAGGGGATTGTCCACCAGGGCCCGGTATTTGGGGCCGAAAACCAAAAGGGTAAGGTTGTCCAGGATGTACCAGACGCCGGTGGTCACGATGATCACCGTAATCGGTTCCCTGACGTCCTTTTCGGCCTTGAAAATGGGCTGGATGACCACGGCCTGAAGGCCGTAGCCGAACAGGTACATCACCGGGACGACCACGGGCAGAAGGAGATAGGGGTGGAGCCCCGTGAGCTGAATGGCCCAGTACGCCACGTACATGGCCACCATGAGCATGGACCCATGGGCGAAGTTGATCACCTTCAAGACGCCGAAGATCACGGTCAGGCCCAAGGCGGTCAGCCCATAAATGGATCCCATCAGAATGCCGTTGATGATGTCCTGGATCGTGTAGATCATGCCCTTCTCCGGTTCATGGAGTGAGCGTTTTCCGGCCCCACGAAGGGGCCTTTGGGGGCCGGAAAACGACCGAGTGAGGGACGGTTACTTGGCCGGAACGGGGAAGACCGGCGTGTATCCGGCCCGGCGGGCGTTCTTGGGCCACACGGTGATCCGTTCCAGGCCCTTGCCCAGATCGTTGATCTGGACGATAACCAGAGCGGCGTTTTTGTTCTGCCCGGTTTCATCGAACTGAACGGAATCGTACCCCACGATCATGCCGGGGCCTGAAGCCAGATTGGTGGCGGCCAGGGCGTCGCGGATCTTATCCGGTTCCAGGGATGCGGCCCGTTCCAGGGCGTCGGCCAGCACATACATGCCGATGTACGCGTCCGCGGCTTCACCGGTCAGGTTCTGGCCGTATTTGGCCTTGTATTTGCCGTTGATCTCCTGAACGCCGGGCTTGTTCACGTCCGTTTCCCATTCCACGATGTCGAACAGGAACTTGGCGTTGGCGGCCGCGGCCGAAAGGAAGGACGGATCGGCGTGGCCGCCGCCGCTGGCGATGATCGCCTTGGGCTTGACCTTGTATTCGGCCAGGGTGTTGGCCAACAAGATGGCGTCGGCCGCGTTGGAAACCAGCATCAACACATCCGGGTTGGCCCGCTTGATCTTGTTGACCACCGGAGTCAGGTCCGTGGTGGTGGAAGGATAGGGTTCATCCAGGACGACCTTGTACCCCTGGGCTTCGGCCATTTTCTTCCAACCCGCCGCGAAGCCCTGGCCCCAGTCGCCGTTTTCGTACACGAACGCCAGGGTGGCCACTTTTGTTCCGAATTCGGCCTGCATGTCCTTCAGAAATTGAAGCTGATCCCGGGTCCACCACGAATCCTTGGCCGCGATCCGGAACACATACTTGAACCCGCGTTCCGTGATCTTGTCGTTGACCGAAACGGGAACCAGGAAAGGAACCTTGTACCGCTCCGTGACGGCGGTCACGGGCAGGGTCACGGCCGAATTCCAGCATCCGGTCAACACGTTCACTTTTTCCGTGTTGATCAGCCGTTCGGCTTCCGCCACGCCCTTGTCCGGCTTGGATTCGGTGTCCGCGTACAGCATTTGCAGCTTGGCCCCGCCCAGGCTCTTGATCCCGCCAGCCGCGTTGATCGCTTCCACGGCCAGTTCCCGGGCGTTCTTGCCCTGCTGGCCCACCGAAGCCGAAGGGCCGGACAAGGGTTCGATGTTGCCGATCTTGACCACCTTGTCCTGGGCCAGAGCGCCTCCGGTCCCCCAGGTGAGGACCACGGCCGCCATCAGGACCATCATGACCCACTTGAAACTCGTTTTTGCCTTCATCCCTTGCTCCTCCTCGTTATGGTTGTCGGGTTCCATCCTCGCGAAGGTCCTTCCGTTCCCCCGCGAACGGTCCTGAAAGCGACCGACGCCCCGGCCGTCCAAAGGGGGGAAAACGGAAACACGATGTCGGATCGGCGAAAACGGGAGGTCAGCGGCAAAGCCGGGCCAAGCCTTCGTGAAGAATGGCCAGACCCCGTTCCAACTGACCGTCCGTGATCACCAGCGGCATGAGAAGGCGGATGACATT
>JAGVGV010000535.1 GCA_020056895.1 Deltaproteobacteria bacterium | reverse complement strand
AGCTTAGGTGGCGGTCGGCCATCGACTTTCCCCTGGTCTCCGCCGCAGCCGCGGCGGTGATGACCAAAGGCCAGGTGGACCGGGTCCGGCTGGTGCTGGGCGGCGTGGGCCCGGCGCCCCTGGTCATCGAGGAAGCCGATGCCCTGCTCCGCCGCCAGCCCCCCAGCGAATACCTGCTGAACCAAGCGGCCAAGGCGGCCATGAAAAAAGCGGAAGGCGGCATCGCCGATAACCTGATCGCCCCGGCCGAATACCGCCGCCGCATGACGGCCGTGATGGCGAAACGTGCTTTGGAAATGGCGGTGAAAAGTGGGGGGACCCTTTGAGAAAAGGGGCTCCCCCCCCTCCCAAACTTTTTAACAGGGCATGCTCCGGACCTGGGGTTTCGTCTCAGCCCCGAAGCACGCCCCGGTAAAAGGTTTGAGAGAAGGGGGATTGGGCGGAACTTTATGGATGGGCGTCCCCTTAGAATTCCTTTAAATTGAATTTTATATTATCCGTGTCATCCGTGTTATCCGTGGTCAAAATTTATTCATTTTTCGTTTCCGGCTTTTCTTCCTCCTCTTCGTCCATCCCGTCGGCAAATTTGGCCCACAAATCGGCCGTTTCTTCCGGGCTCAGCCAAAACCCCGGACCCTGCATGTGAACGCCGCATTCGGACCGACGTTCCCCCGCCCGCCGATCGTTTTTCCGCCGATCCCCTTGTCTTCGTTCCCCTTTCCGGCGATCCCCGGTCCGCCGCTCGGCGCTGCGCCGCTCTTCCTGGCGGCGATCGCCCAACCGCCGATCCAGCAGCCCGGATTCGCTTTCACCCGGATTCAAAGGCAGGATATTTTTATGAGTATCAGACATATACAGCCGCGCTTTCGTTCAAAAACGTATACGTTCCGCCCATGTCCCCACCACGAGCCGTCCCCATTCGAAAAAGACAGATAGCAAAAATTCGGCCAAATCTCTATTTAATAATCCCTGCCGATCACCGGCCTTGGCTTGGCCCCATCGGCCGGGCCGACCACGCCTTCCCGTTCCATGATCTCGATAATCCGGGCGGCCCGGTTGTACCCGATGCGAAGGTGCCGCTGGATCAGGGAAATGGACGCCTTACCGGTCCGGGTGACCAGAGCCAGGGCTTCGTCATACTTGTCATCGTGTTCATCCCCGCCGTTTTCCCCGTCGGCCGCCTGGCCCGGGACGTCCAGGTCTTCCAGATACTGGGGTTTGGCCTGGGCTTTGATGAACGACGTGACCCGCTGAATCTCTTCATCCGAAACGAAGGCGCCGTGAATCCGCCGGATCTTGCCCGTGCCCGGCGGCAGAAAGAGCATGTCGCCCATGCCCAACAGTTTTTCGCTGCCCTGAGTATCCAGAATGGTGCGGGCATCGATCTTGGACGAAACCTGGAACGACACCCGGGTGGGCAGGTTGGCCTTGATGACGCCGGTCAACACGTCCACGGACGGCCGCTGAGTGGCCAGAATCAGGTGGATGCCGGCGGCTCGGGCCATCTGGGCCAGGCGGGTGATGGATGTTTCCACTTCCTTGGCCGACACCATCATCAAATCGGCCAATTCGTCAATGATGATGACCAGGTAGGGCAAGGGTTCGGGCTGGGGCGGCTGAGCGGCCGGGCCGTCGTCTTCATCGCCGTCGTCTCCGTTGTCCAGGGCTTCTTCCGGTGGAGCCGGAGCCTTCTTCACCGGTGGCTTGGCGGCCAGCGCCGCCAGTTCCTTGCGGATCTGGCGGTTGTAGCTTTCGATGTTCCGAACGCCCTTTTCCGCCAGCAACTGGTACCGGTGCTCCATGTCGGCCACGGCCCACTTAAGGGCCTTGTTTGCTTCCGCCGGTTCCGAGACCACCGGATAGATCAGGTGGGGCAGGTCCTTGTACGGCGTCAGTTCGATCCGTTTGGGGTCGATCATCAGGAACCGGACTTCATCGGGCCGGGCCTTGAACAGAATAGACATGATGATGGCGTTCAGGCCCACGCTTTTACCGGACCCGGTGGCGCCGGCGATGAGCAGATGGGGCATTTTCTGCAGGTCCGCCACTTCGGGCTGGCCCATGATGTCCACGCCCATCACCAAACTAAGGAGGGACCTCGATTCGGCGAACGCGACTGAATCCACGATCTCCTGGAGACACACGAATTCCCGCGTGGGGTTGGGAATTTCCAGGCCGATGGCCGCCTTGCCCGGGAGCGGAGCCACGATGCGGATGGCCGGCGCCTTCATGTTCAAGGCCAGATCGTCCGCCAGACCCGCCACCTTGCTGATTTTCACCCCCGGCGCGGGTTTATATTCGTACATCGTGATCACGGGGCCGGTGGACACTTCCACTACTTCACCCTGCACGTTGAAGTCCGCCAGCTTTTTTTCAACCAAACGGGCGTTGGCCATCAGGATGTCCCGGGAGAGTCCGCCCTTGCTTTTCTTGGGTTCGTCCAACAGCTCGGGTCCGGGAAGCTGGTACGGGCTTTCCGAAGCGGAGGGAGAATCGAAAGCTTCCTGGACTGGTTTTTTGGGCTCGGGCTTGGGCTGGGCTTTGGATTCCGGTTTGTCCACCACCCGGATTTTCAGCTCTTCGCTAGGCTTGGGCTTTTCCTTGGGCACGGCTCGCGTTGGGGCCGGTTCTTCTTCTTCTTTTTCTTCATTGTCCTCCACTCCGGGCGTCCACCAGCGGCTCCAGAAGGACCGGATGCCCGCGAAGGCGGCCGATAACCGTTCGGCGCCGTTGAACAGCGACAGGCTGGTGGATAAAAGCAGGGAAATGATGAAGACCAGCCCGGCCGAAAGCCCCGCGCCCACCGGGTTGAGGGCCCGGATCAGCGCCTTGGCCAGGGCGTCGCCCAGGATGCCGCCCCCGGGCGCGCCGGGCCAGATGTATTTGAGCTTGGGAAAGGCCATGGACAGCCCGGCCGTGGCGGACAAAAGGAAAAGGATCAGTCCCGCCACCACCAGCCAGGGGTGATCGAAGGGACGGCCCCGGAACAGCCGGAGCGAAGCCGCCAGGAGCGCCAGCACCAGCCAGAACGACACCAGGCCGAACAGATCGATGAACAGGGCGGACAGATGGGCGCCGATAGGGCCGATCAGGTTTTTTACGTGGCCCGTGGCCGTGGCCGTGCT
>JAGVGV010000051.1 GCA_020056895.1 Deltaproteobacteria bacterium | reverse complement strand
GGGGATTCACCGATCCCAAGGCGTTCTGGAAAACCACCTGTACGTTCCGGCGGAATTCAAGGTAATCGAGTCCCTTCAGAGTATGGAGGGCTCGGCCTCGAAATCGCGCCTCACCCTGGTCCGGCTCTTCGAGCCCCAGGGCGATCCGGCCCAGTGTGCTTTTTCCCGTTCCGCTCCGGCCCAACAAGCCCACCGACGCACCGGCTTCCACGATCAGGTGAACGTTGGCGAACACGGCATACCATTCCTTCCGGCCCCAGAAACTTCCCCGAGTGTACGATTTGGATACATCAGCCAGTTCCAGAAGAGCCATGGTTCACCTTCCTTGTTTCTCGCCGGGATCTGGTGAGGCCGAAAAGGGCGCGGGCGCTTGCCTCAGTTCGTTCATCCGCCGGTCATACAGGCTGAAATGAGCCTTCAGCAGGCTTTGAGTATACGGGTGTTCGGGGTGGGTGAAGAGGTCCCGGACCGGACGGGATTCCACGATCCTGCCTGCCCGCATGACCGCCACCTGGTCGGCCAGCCGGGCGATCACTCCCAAATCGTGGGTCACCAACAAGATGGACATGCCATGGTCCCGCCGCATGTGGTCCAACAAGGCCAACACCTTGGCCTGGGAGACCACGTCCAGATCCGTGGTGGGTTCGTCGGCGATCAGCAGGGGTACGTTCATCAGCAAGGCCAGGGCGACCATCAC
Organism: Deltaproteobacteria bacterium; assembly: GCA_020056895.1. Lineage (GTDB taxonomy): Bacteria > Desulfobacterota > Desulfarculia > Adiutricales > JAGVGV01 > JAGVGV01. Next base: position 5,478 of record JAGVGV010000051.1, on the reverse strand, counting down.
CCGCTGCAACATGCCGCCGCTCATTTGAAAGGGATACAACCGCATGATTTCCCCCGGGTTTTCAAACCCAACCTCGGCCAGAGCTTCCACCGCCTGGTCCATTCCGCCGTTTTTTACCGACAAACCGTGGGAGGCCATGGTTTCACTGAAATGGGACCGGATAGTGAACAGCGGATCGAAACAGCTCATTGGATTTTGTAGTATCATGGCCGCCACCCGGCCTCGGAGTGATCGTCGGCGGGCGGGCGTGAGATCGTTCATGGATTCCCCATTGATCCATATCCCGCCGCCGGCCCGGGTGATCCCCGGCGGCAGCAATCCCATTACCGATAAACAGGTCAGCGATTTGCCGGATCCGCTTTCGCCAATCAGACCGAATACCTGGCGGTGGGTAACGGTCAAGCCCGCGTCGTTCACCAGATCGGGTCCGCCGTTGTTTTTTCCAAGGGTCAGCCGCAAGGAATCAATACGCAAAAGAGGGTGATCCGTCATGGCGTTATCCCTCCCCCCGGGCGCTGGGGTCCAAGCGATCCCGCAACAGGTCCCCGGGCACGTTGAAAGCCAGTACCATCAAAAAGATCATCAGGCCGGGGAAAAGGATCAGTTCGGGGTGCGTCCAGATATAGGGCTGGGCGTCCTGGATCATCACCCCCCATTCTGGCGTGGGCGGCCGGACTCCAAGCCCCAGGAAGGACAGGCCGGACACGTGGAGCATCATGTGCCCCAGGTCCAGCGTGGCCAGAATCACCAATTGGGCCGCCACCGGCGGGGCTAGATGCCGAAGCACGACGGCCAGCCGTCCGGCGCCCGCCACCCGGGCGGCCAGAATGTATTCGCGGTTTTTGAGCGTCAGCACCAGGCTCCGGATGATCCGGGCGTACCAGGCCCAATGGGTCAGGGCGATGGCCAGGATCACGTTCACCAAACCCGTGCCAAGAACGCCGATCAGGAACATGGCCAGGATAAAGGTGGGAAAGGTGAGAAAGACTTCGCAAAAGCGCATCAGCAGGGAGTCGATTTTTCCGCCCAGGTATCCCGCCGCGCAGCCCACCGCCAATCCCATGAGCATCACGAGAGTCACGATCAGCACCACGGATCCTAAGGAGGTCCGGGCGCCCCAGATCAGCCGTGATAGAACATCCCGTCCCAGGTGATCCGTTCCCAGCCAATGGGCGCCGCTGGGGCCCTGGAGCTTGATCGCGAGGTCTATTTCGTGAGGGTCACAGGGCGCGATTACGGGGGCCAACAGGGAGGCGATCAGGAACATCCCGATGAGCGGCAGGGAAAACCCCCAAAGCAATTTCCGAGTCCAGGACGTGGAAGCACCGCTCATAGCTCGGCTCCTTTCCCGTACCGGAGCCGTGGGTCCAGCCACGCGCACAATACGTCCACCAGAAGGTTCGACACCACGAACAAAGCCGTCATCATCAGCAGAAAACACTGCATCACCGGAAAATCACGGTTGTAAATGGCCGAAACCGCGTACCTCCCCACTCCGGGCCAGGCGAACACGTTTTCCACCACCACGGCGCCGCCCAACAGTTCCCCCATGTGCATGCCAATGGCCGTGACCACGGGGATCAGCGAATTCCGGAGTACATGCCGGCCGATCACCCATTTTTCCAGCACGCCCCGGATCCGGGCGTACAGCACCGATCGGGCATTCATCTGCTCCAACATGCTGGTTCGGATCAACCGTGTGTTGATGCAAAGCGACATGAGCGACAGGGAAAAGGCGGGCATGATCACATGAAGAGGGCTCCCCATGCCCAAAGGCGGCAGCCAGCCCAGTTTGATGGAAAACAGGAACACCAGCATGAACCCCAGCCAGAAACTGGGAGTGGAAACGCCAATAAAGGCCAAGCCCCGGGAAAAATGGTCGGGCCATCGGTCTTTCCGGAGCGCCGACCAAACTCCCAAGGGCAATCCCAGCCCTAAAGTGATCAGCATGGACACTCCGGCCAGATACAGGGTGTTGGGCAGGTAATAGAGCAGCCGGTCCAGAACCGGGGCTCCGGTCACGTACGAAAGGCCGAAATCCATCCGCAATGCCCGGCCCAGCCAATCGAAATACTGGACCACCAGGGGCCGGTTGAGCCCCAGTTGTTCGCGGACTTCGGCCAGGGCCTGTTCGGATGGGGGAATCCGGGAAAGCCGCAAGTAGGACATGGCCGGATCGTTTTCCCCCAGCCGGAGCAGAAGGAACACCAGTACCGAGACCACCAGCAACAGGGGGATCAGGAGCAGCAACCGGTTCAGAATGAAACGGATCATGACGGGTTATCCTCGTGAAAACGGGGACGGCTCGTTGACCGGCCGCCCCGTTGGCATCCCTTGGGGGGTTATTTCTTTTTCATGGCCTCGAAGGGGATTTCGTATTCGGTGGCCCCGAACCCCACATTTTCAAGGTTTGGACCATGAACGGCCAGCCCGGTGGTGTAGCTCAGGGGCAGGTACACCGCCTGGTCGTGGATGCTGGTCAGGATTTCCCGGTACATGTCCTGGCGGGCCTTTTCATCCACGCTCACCAGCACCTGGCTGATCCGTTCATCGATCTTCGCCTTGTTCGGCAACCCCGACTGGGCCTGGAAATCCGCGTGGGACGGAACCCGCCACGAACCGACGAAGGAATGGGGATCGTACGGCGGCCCCCAGGTATCGTTGAAAATCAGGTCGAATTCGCCCATGTGTTGGCGTTTGTAAAAGGAATCGTCCTCCTCGCCGATCAATTGGACATCCATGCCCACCTTCATAAGCTGGGCCTGGATCACTTCGGCGATGGACTTGTGGACGGCGTTTTTGCCCAGGAAGCATAAATCCACGGTCAGAGTCTGACCATCCCGGGACCGGACCCCGCTGGTTCCGGTTTTTTTCCACCCGGCCTCGTCCAACAACTTCGCGGCCTTGGCCGGATCGAACCCATCGGGGTTCAGGCCCAGATCGCAGTAGGGCAGCGTGGGGGGGAAAAGGGTATCTGCCCGGAGTTCCGTGCCCAGGAACACACCCTTGATAATGCTGTCCTTGTCCACGGCGTGAAGAATGGCCTTTCGAACCGGGAGTTCCTTAGTGGCGCCCTTTTTGGTATTCATGGCCACGCACCGTGTGGACAGGGGCGGGGATATTTTCGTCTGGTACCGTTTGTCCTTGCTGTACCGGCCGAAGGTGTCCAGGTTGATCTGGCCGTCGCCGTAGATCAGGTCGATCTCGCCGGTTTCAAAGGCCACGGCCCTGCTGTTGGGGTCCGGAATCACCTTGATCAGAAGCCGTTCCATCGCCGGCTTGGCACCCCAGTATTTTTCATTCCGGACGAACAGGTCGTATTCCCCCAGTTTGGTTTCCCTTAAAACCCAGGGGCCGGTGCCGATGGGCGCCTTCAAGCCTTCGGCCGTGGATTTGCCGCCTTCGGGAAAGCCCGTGGGGCTCAGGAACCTGAGAGGACGGACCAAGGCCAGGTCCTGGAGCAGGGGATAGTAAGGGTCTTTCAAAACCAGTTTGACGGTATGCGCGTCCACCACCTGGGCGGGCTGGATCTGGGCGATCATTTCCAGCCAGCTATGCTTTTTGGCGTTGGACAACACGGTCTCGACGTTCTTTTTCACCGCTTCGGCGTCAAAGGGCGTGCCGTCGGAAAACACCACGTCTTTTCTAAGGAAAAAGGTGTATTCCCGGCCGTCGGCCGATTTATCCCATTTTTCAGCCAGCCAGGGGATAATCCGGCCGCCTTCGGCGTATCGGACCAGCGGTTCATACACCATGGTCTGGGCGAACATTTGGTTGGGGGAATAAAGGTGTGGGTTGAGCGGTCCTACGTTGGATGTATGGGAATAGACCAGGGTCCCCGAGGGGGTGCCGGCCTGCCCCAGGTCTGAGAGCGGACAAATTAGGGCCAGGGCGAGGATAAAGGCGGACATCAGCTTGAAATAACGACGCATTTAAACCTCCGTCGGCTGAATGGAGCCGTTCCGGAAGCCAAAAAAATGGCCACGAAAAGCGGCTCCGGGTTGGTTTTCCGGTCGCGAGCCTTCGTGGCTGCCATGCGGATCGTCGGTGATGAAAAAGTTGGAATCCGGCCTTCTGGCCTTGGATTGGCCCCGGCTTATATCATTGGCGGAACCGGGCCGTCAAGCCATTCCGAGCGGCGATGCCATTGCGTCCGCTTTTGGTTCCATGAATAACCAAAGGAAAAATAGGTCAAGTGATGAACCGGAAACCAGAACAATTCCATTTCCACGCGATTATGCGATCAAACGTTCAAGAAGAAGAAAAGGGGTGATTGAACGGACGGATGGAATTTAAAGTAAGCGCTCATTTACAACGAACGTCCTTACGTTGTTCACCCATTCCAAGTCAGTGAATTTTGGCATTTTTACCTGTTGGTTCAGAAAAGAAAGCTGGGGCCAAGGCGTGTTTTCTCTTGACAGGCGGGGGGTAAATGTGATTTTTTTCGCGTGCGATCCGACAAGACGGGAGGCTAGGTAGGGGTGCGATTTTTTCCGTTTTTTTCATTTTCTTGGAGACCCGCCCTCGGTACACCCCAGCAGAGGCCGTCCATAACACATTTGCCGGAAACACCCGTGTGAGGGTTCTTTATATTCGGGGCGGCATCCCTTGTGGATTCGGTCCCAGCTTCCCATAGGCTGGGGCCGTCGGCGAGGGAGCCCATGACGCCCTTATCCTGACAACCAACCGGTCCGCCCAAGGGGCTCCCGGTGACCGGACGTGACGCACAAGGCGTGCTCCCGGGGGTGATACCTCCACGCCGGCGTCCGGGCGCATCCATGGTTGGACCCATTGACGGACGTACATTCTGTCGTTAAGGCGAAGAGGGGTCGGTCTGATGTCGGAAGATAAATTGCAGGCACTCATCGAAACGTTGAAGAAGCAAGGTCTGGAGACCGGCGAGGCGATGGGCCGTGAACGGGTCGAAACGGCCCGTAAAGAGGCCGAAGCCATTCTGGCCCAGGCCAAGGCCGAAGCCGAGCGGATCGTGTCGGACGCCCAGAAAGAGGCGGACCGGCAGCTCAAGCGCCTTCAGTCCTCCATGGAGATCGCGGCCAGCAAATACGTCAATCAGCTTAAACAGCAAATCCGGGAACGTCTGCTTCTTCTTCCGGTCAAGGAAGGCGTTCAGGCCGAACTGGGCGACAAGGAATTCTTCAAGAAATTGATGTCGTCCTTCGTCGAATCCTACGCCAGCCACCACCCGGGCGAAGCGCTCCAGGTTCGGATGCCGCTTTCGGCGTCGGACGATCTGGTCAAGGCGGCTTTAACGCTTTTGGCGCGTTTGGGCCAAAAGGAAGGCGAGAACCAGTTGGTCATCAAGGACCCCGCCCTCAAGATGGGGTTCATGGTGGACCTGATGGGCGGCGCCGTCCGCCTGGATTTTACCGACGAAGCGTTCATCGCCCAGTTCACCGAACAGCTTTCGCCCGAATTCTGGAAGTTTTTCCAGGCGGTCCAGCTCCAACACGAGGACGG
>JAGVGV010000518.1 GCA_020056895.1 Deltaproteobacteria bacterium | reverse complement strand
GCGTACAAGGTGGCCAAGCGGTGGATAACGGCTTGGTCTTCTTCGGTATAATCCCGGGCGGAATTGGCCAGGGCAATGGCCCCGACCAGTTGGTCGTTCACCAGAGCCGGAACCGATAAAAACCGTTCGATGGGCAAATGGCCTTCCGGCAACCCGCGGGATCGCGGATCGGCGGTTGGGTTGTTGGTCCGGATCGGCGTCCGGTGGGTCAGCACCCAGCCCCACAAGCCGGTAAAATGCTGAAAAACAGCCGTTTTTTCCGGCACCTGGCATTTTCCCCAGATTTCCCGAGTCAAGGTGGAACTGACCAAATATCCGGTTTCCGGATCGATGAACCCCACGAAGCCGTGCCGGCTGGTGGTTAGCTGCTTGGCTTTCTCCAGAACCAGGTAACCAATATCGTCGATGGACTGGGAGGATATGAGCGCCTGGGAAAGCTCGGCCACCGCCGTGCTGACTTCCACCTGCCGAGCCAGAACCGCCTGGGTCCGGTTCCAACTGGTCATATCCCGGGCCACGTGGATCGCCCCCGCCAACCGGCCGTCCGGATCCACGATGGGCACCACGGTGACCGCCAGGTCGCCGGAAGGATCATCCACCTGGATATCCGCGGTGTGCGCCCGGCCATCCTTCAGAAGATGGCGGTGGGGGCAGTCCAAAGGTGGGCCGGAGGTCTTATGTACCAATTCGAAGCACCGCCGATTCACCGCTTCGGCCGCCGATACCCCCATCCGGTCGGCCATGGCCCGGTTTACCCGAACCAGCCGGTATTCCGTATCGATGACCGCGATCAGGTCCGGCACCAGATCGAACGTGCGTTCCCAGTCTTCCTTGGTCCGAGCCAGTTCCTCTACCGTCCACTTTCGTTCCGTAATGTCCTGGGCTACTCCCACCAGGGCCGCCACGCGGCCCGAAGCCTGCCGGATGGGCCGGAGCGACAAATCGCACCAGATCCGCCGGCCGCCTTTTTGGACCAGAACCACTTCCTCGTGGAAATGTTCCAGCCCCCCCAGCCACAAAGACCGGATCAATGCCTCCCAGCGTTCCTTGTGCTCGATGGGCGCCAGCCGCGACGCTGAAAGATCGCGGGACTCCTCCACCGAATAACCGAACAGCTTCGACCAGGCGTCGTTCACCTGCAGGAAACGGCCGTCGTTCCCCACCACGGCTATGCTGACGGCGGCGGTTTTGAGCACCGCCTGCAACCACGCCTCGCCCGTGGCCAACGCCGTTTCGGTCCGCTTGCGTTCATTGACATCCACCACCAGGACCAGCGCCGCCGGACGGCCCCGCCAGGGAAAGGCGACCACCCGGACTTCGACCCAGTGGACCTGGCCATCCGGCCCACAAAGACGAATTTCATACGTTTCGGGAACCGTTTCGCCCTTCATCCGGCGGATGTGCCGATCCGCCACCAACGGCAGGTCCTCGGGGTGGACGAACCGGTCCAAATGAAGGCCCACCCCTTCGCCGGGCAACAGCCCCACCAGCCGCCGGGCCGGATCGTTGGCCATTTGCACCACGCCGTCCTGAACCACCGCCATGGCGTGGCTGGCGTTTTCAACGACCAGCCGGTATAAATCGTGCAAAGCATCCGGGTCCAGGGTCATACAACGAGCCTTTCAAAAAAAACGGCGCCGGTCCTCCATTGGATTCCATAAACAACTTCGAGGGCGCGATCCGATTCTTCCCTTGGATTGTACCCCACGGAGCCCTGAGGGACAAGTCCGTGAAGACCGGTTCAAGAGGCCGATCTTCGGTCAATCAGGTCCTGAATATCAAAGTAAAAAAAGACGCCGGTCCGGAATGGAACCCGGAAATCGCGTAGCGGTAATCATGAAAATAATAAAAAAAGGCCGCTAAACCACATCAGGTCTTCAACCCCAATTCATCAATCAAACCTTGGGCGTATTCCAGAATATAGTGCGTTTGACCGAACGTGGCGTACCGCGTCCAAAGACTGCGAAAGTTGGACCGGCTTCGGATCAGAAATTCAAACTTGGCCCAGGATTCCCCCACTTCCACCGCGAACCCGAAGGGATGGTCCCCGCTCGCCTTGAACTGTTCGGAGCTCAGCAGGTCATCGGGCAGGGCCGCCCAGAAAAGCCCGGCCACTTCCGATGGTTCGGTGATCCGCTTCAGGTGGTCCGTCAGCATCGCCACGTCCTTGGATTCCAGTTCATCGATCAATAACTGTCTCACGCACCTTCTCCGGTATCGATTTCCCGTTTTTTCCCGTGGATGAACGCATCAGCCACGCTGTAACCCCAGACCACCAAGCCGCTCCCCAGCATGATCCACAGCCAGGTCATGTCCCTTTGCCGGAGGGCTTCCATGATCCGGCCGCCGCCCGCCCCGCCCATATCCGTGGAAAAGGCCTGGTTCATGGCCGCCGAAAGGTCCAGAGCCAGCTTGATGATCACGACCAACAGGATCAGGGTGGTCAGCCCGATCAGAATCAAGCCCTTGATGATCTGCCGGTTGATGATCTGCCCCACGCCGGGGAGGATTAAGGCCGAACAAAGCGGCGCCAGGTATCGGTGTTTCATGTTGGGGCTCTCCGGTGGCCTTTCCCTTCAAGATGAGGTACGATAGGGCCAAACCCGGCCGCCTGTCAATGGCCTTGGGATTGACCGGGGTGAATAGCTGTCAGCTTTCAGATCTTAAGGAAGGAAAGCGGATTTGATGGATGATCCAAGAAAAATGCATTCCTTCCTTTAAAGCTGATAGCTGACAGCTGATCGCTGATAGCTTCTTAAAAGGAACCGCCATGCCCCTTGATTTGCTGAACCTCGACGCCCGGGAGCAGGCCGTGCTCGATCGGGTAAGGATCAACGCGCCCCTGGGCATGCTCCTGTCCGGATTGGCCGAACGCTTCATCCGGTTGGGGCTT
>JAGVGV010000097.1 GCA_020056895.1 Deltaproteobacteria bacterium | reverse complement strand
TCGCTCCGGACGAATATAAAATCAAATACCTGGGCGTACCTCTGGGTGAGGAAGGCCGCACTCTGGTAGAAACCATGATCCTGGTGGGCGGCCGCCAAAGCCGGTACAACGACCAGGCGGCCCGCGTGGTGGACCGGCTGGCCGAGCCCCGCGATGTCATGGTGTTCGTCAGCCCCAGTTGCCCGTACTGCCCCCAGCAGGCCATCAACGCGGTTCGGGCGGCCATCGCCAAGCCCGGCCTGGTTTCCCTCAGAATCGTGGATACCGCCTTCAATCCTGATCTGGCCGAACGGCGCCATGCCTCCAGCGTGCCCCAAACCTTTTCCGGGGATGTGCTCATCGCCCGAGGCGCCCAGTCCCAGGAACTCTTCGCCGCGTCTCTGGAACAAAACGAGGAAGCATCGTACTTCATCCCCTCCAGCGACGCGCCCAAGGTGGAAACCGATCTGGTCATCATCGGCGCCGGCCCGGCCGGTCTTTCCGCCGGCATTTACGCCGCCCGGAGCGGCCTGAACACGGTGATCGTGGAAAAGGAAAACCTGGGCGGACAGGTGGCCCTGACGCCGGTGGTCGAAAATTACCCCGGCCTGGCCCAGATCGGCGGCAAGAACCTGGTGGATATCATGGTCGCCCATGCCCTCCAGTACGTTACCGTGTTTCCGCGTGAAGACGTTCGGGCCATTCTTCCCGGCCCGCCCCTGGTGGTCCAGACCACCCAGCGTGAATTCACCGCCAAGGCGGTTCTTTTGGCCACCGGGGCCAAGCACAAGCGGCTGGGAGCATCGGGCGAAGACCGGTTGGCCGGCCGAGGCGTCAGCTATTGCTCGACCTGCGATGGCCCCCTGTTCAAGGGCCGCAAGGTGTTTCTGGTGGGTGGAGGCAATTCGGCTCTGACCGAGGCGCTTCATCTGTTCCATCTGGGCGTGGATATCAGCGTGATTCATCGCCGGGATCAGTTCCGGGCCCAGGATCACCTGGTCCGGGACCTGAAGGACAAAAACATCCCCGTTATCTGGAACACCGAAGTGACCGAACTCAGGGGTCAGGAACGGCTGAAGGAGATTCTGCTGAAAGACGTGGCGACCGGCCAATCCAAAGTCGTGGCCGCCGACGGCGTGTTCGTGGCCATTGGGTACGAACCCAGCGTGGATGTGGCTCGTATGGTCGGCGTGGCCCTGGACGGGGAAGGGTACATCCGGCACGACGGCCAACACCGGACCAACATCCCCGGCATTTATTCCGCCGGGGACGTGGAAGGCGGGTTCAAGCAGATCGTGACCGCCGCCGGAGCCGGCGCGGCCGCGGCCATGACCATCTTCGAAGACCTGACCCATCCGTACTGGAAAGAAAATACCGCCAAAGCTTGATCGCGGCTCCAATCCGGAGTACAAAAGCCGTCGTTTCCCATTCGAGGGGAAACGGCGGCTTTGCCGTTCGGACGGAAACACTACCGTCCGTCGTTGAATCTAGTTTTTTGAGGTGCTCCATGGCCACGGCGTTGACCAACCGCGTGTCCGACCGACTGGTGGACTGCGAACTGACTCATCTGGAACGGGAACCCATAAATGTGGACCGGGCCCGGGCTCAGCACGAAGCCTATTGCGCCCTGCTGGAATCCCTGGGCCTCACCGTGGTCCGGCTGGAAGTGAACCAAAACTTCCCGGATTCGGTGTTCGTGGAAGATACCACCGTGGCGGTGGACGAAATCGCCGTCATGACCACCATGGGCGCGGCGTCCCGAAAAGGCGAAGTAAAGGCCATGGCCGAGGTGCTGGCTCGGTACCGGCCCCTGGCCTTTATTCCGGAACCGGCCCGGATCGAAGGCGGGGACGTATTGCGTGTGGGCCGCCGGTTTTTCGTGGGGCTTACCACCCGGACGGACGCCGCCGGCGTGGCCGCCCTGGCCGACATCCTGAAACCCCATGGGTATCAGGTGCGGGCCGTGCCCATGAAAAAGGCGCTCCACCTCAAATCCGCTGTCACCGCCCTGGACGACGAGACCCTGATCGTCCACCGGCCGGCCCTGGACCTTGAACCCTTCGCCGGTTTCCGCCTGGTGGACGTTCCGGAGGAAGAGCCCGGCGCGGCCAACATCCTCCGGCTCCCAAAGGCCATCGTCATCCACCAGGGGTATCGCCGGACCATCGACCTTCTGAACCGCCTCGGATATCCCCTGGCCGCCGTGGACGTTTCGGAACTCATCAAGGCCGAATCTGGCGTAACCTGTTCCAGCGTGATTTTGTAGCGGCAGGGTGGGGGGCTTTTGGCCTTCAAAGCCGCCCCCACATTCCTAAATATCGTGGAAAGATGAGTTGCCCGGCCGGGCCGGGGTCGGGTATGCTGATCCGCCATGAAACCCACAGCCAAAACCATCATGTTTCTGGGCACCGGGTCGGACGTGGGCAAGTCCATCGCCGTGGCCGCCTTTTGCCGGATTCTCAAGCGCCGGGGGGTCCGGGTCGCGCCGTTCAAGGCCCAGAACATGTCCAACAATTCGTATATCACCGTGGAAGGCGGCGAGATCGGGCGGGCTCAGGTGGTTCAGGCCGAAGCCGCCGGGCTCTTGCCGTCCGTTCACATGAACCCCGTGCTGCTCAAACCTTCGTCCGGCCTGGGGTCCCAAGTGGTGGTCCAGGGAAAGGTGCTGGGGCGGATGGAGGCGGCCGAATACCACCGGTACAAGAAGCACCTTACCACCCGAGTCATGGAGTCCTTTGATTACCTGGCCTCCCGGTACGAGGCGGTGGTGCTCGAAGGGGCCGGGTCGGCCGTCGAGGTGAATCTGAAAAAGGGCGATCTGGTCAATTTCGCCATGGCCCGGCGGGCCGACGCCCCCGTGGTCCTGGTGGCGGATATCGACCGGGGAGGCGTGTTCGCCCAGGTGATCGGGTCCATGGTGCTGATGAGCCGGACGGAAAAAGCCCGGACCGCCGGGTTTGTCATCAACAAGTTCCGGGGCGATCCGGCGTTGTTCGAGGACGGGCTGGAAATCATTAGAAAAAAAACCGGCCGCCCGGTCTTCGGCCTGGTCCCCTGGTTCGAAGACATTCATCTGGACGCCGAAGATTCCGTGGCCGTCCAGCCCGATCGCAGACCCATCGCGACGCCTCGGAAGGACCGGGTGAACGTGGCCGTGATCCGGCTGCCGGGGTTATCCAATTTCACCGATTTGGAAGTTCTGGACCGCGAACCGGACGCGGTGGTGAACTTTCTATACCGATCCGAACCTTTGGGCGAATACGACCTGTTGATCCTGCCCGGCACCAAGAACGTGGTGGAAGACGCCGTTTGGCTGAAAAAAACCGGCTGGGCCCGGCATATCCGGTCTTTTGCCCAATCGGGCGGCCGGATTATCGGCCTGTGCGGCGGGTACCAGCTTTTGGGCCGCGATATTCTGGACCCCTTGGGCGTGGAATCGGACCGGGGCCATGTGGACGGTTTGGGGTTGATGCCGCTGGCGACCACGTTGATGGGCGACAAGATCCTTCGCCGGGTCACGGGCACGGAACTGGTATCCCTCCTGCCCATCCGGGGGTACGAAATCCATATGGGCCGCACCGAACTCCTGGATGAAGCGAACCCGGAAGAAATCCAGGCTCTGATCCGCTTAAGGGAACCGGGCCGGACCGGGGATTGGTTGGACGGCCACGCCCTGGCGAACGGCCGGATCCGAGGGACGTATGTGCACGGTTTTCTGGACGCGCCGGGCCTGAGGCTGGCTCTGCTGAACCAAATCCGTGAAGAAAAGGGGCTCTCCGCCCGGAAAAAATCCGCGCCGGGCCATGGCGGCCGGTTTCATCAATACGACCGGCTGGCCGACCATTTCGAACGGTACATGGATGTGGACGCGATGATCCGGGTGATGGACCGATGACTTCAAATCCGAACAAAGGGCTGGTGATGGTGTTTACCGGGCCGGGCAAGGGGAAAACCACGGCCGCCCTGGGCGCGGCGGTTCGGGCCGCCGGTTCGGGCCTTAAGGTGCGGATATTTCAATTCATCAAGAACCGGGACACCGGCGAATTGTCGGCGCTGGCTCACGTGCCGAACCTGACCATCGAGCAGTGGGGCGGAGGCATGATCGGCCGGGCCGGCCCAACGGAAGAGGACCGGGATCGGGCGAGGGAAGCTCTGGCGGAAGCCCGGTCGGCGGCCGAATCCGGAACGTACGGCCTGATCGTGCTCGACGAGATCGGCCCCAGCCTGAAGTACGGGTTGATTTCCGAAGCGGATGTGCTGACGTTTATAGCGGACCGGCCCCCCGAGGTCCATGTGATCCTGACGGGCCGGGACATGCCGGAAGCCGTCACCAACGCGGCCGATACCGTCACCCGCATGGAACGGGTCCGGCACCATTACCAAGCCGGGATCAAGGCCCAAAAGGGGATCGAATATTGATTATTGATAAGGCCGGTTCCGCCCGAGGCCCTTTTATTCTTTTAGAAACAACCTTAGCGGCAGGCAGAGGCTTTCCGTCAGCAGTTCGGGCCAGCCGGTCAGATCCCCCAGAAACATGGTGGAATCCTCTGTGGCTTTTGCGGTCAGGCCGTCGTCCCCGAAGGTCAGATGAAGAAGGTTGTACTGGATTTTCTTGCCTTTTTCATCCACTCGCCAGATCATGGTGTCTTCGTACAGAATCACCGAAATCCTTCGGCGCCAGTCCTTTTCATCCAGCGCGATCCGGATCCCCGGCCGTTTGGCCTGGGGCAGCTTGTATGGATACGCGCCCAGGGAAAAGGATTCGAACCGAAGCGCCCGGTCCAGCCAATCAGGCATGGCCCGGTACGGATTCCGGTCCTGGACCTTGGCTTCAGGCACTACCGCGTTGATCCCGGTCACCACCAGCCGGGTCTGGCGCATCACTTCGTAAATCCCTCGGCGGAGGGTGTCATTGGTTGGAGGAATGCCGTTGATCGGCTGGTTGTGGCTTAACCACTGGTCCAGGTCCCGCCGGCGTTGTTGATACAAACCGTTCATAACCATCCCATAGCGAATGACTCATCGGACCCGCCCACTGGGTCCGGCAAAGGGATATACGCATCGGAACGGCAGGCGTCACTATAACTTTTCCTAAAAAAGCACTTTAGACTTGAAGGCGTCGTCGCATGATGAACGTGATCCTCGAAACATGTCCAATATTCGGCCGGTTGGCTTCCCCCTCCGCCTCGCCCAAGAGCCAAACTCCAAATTTTGGGGGATGGATTTTAGGAAAAAAAAGCAAATGAAAGCCAGAAAAAGGAACCGTTCAACCGCTGGTCCTTTGGAATAAGTTAAAAAAGTAAAATAGCCTTGTGGGACCGGGGGCAAATGGTGTATAAGACCGGATCAAAAGATGACCATGGGCCTTGGGAGACCCGGCGTTCAATCGCCGGCCGAAGGTTTTTCCGGGGTCCCGGGGGTTCACGCCGCGAAGCGGGGAACCAGGGGAGACGCCGCCGGACCGGGGATACGGCCCGGCCATAAGGAGCGAGGAATGAACTGGGTGGTGAAAACGTTTTCGAGTTCCATTGGCAAGAAAAGCCTGATGGCGGTTACGGGCCTGTCGTTCTGCGGCTTCCTGGCCGTCCACCTGTTCGGCAACATTTTTTTGTATGTCGGCCGGGAATCGTTCAATTCGTATGTGGACCATCTGCACGGCCTGGGGGTTCTGGTCAACCTGGCGGAAGCGGGGCTGATCCTGTTTCTGGCGGTTCACGTGACCCTGGCGGTTCTGTTGTATTTCCAGAACCTGGCCGCCCGGCCGGTCCGGTACGCGCTCAAGCGCCGGGCCGGAGGCCGAACCTGGGCCTCCCAACTGATGCCCTATACCGGGCTGTACATTTTGTCGTTCGTGGTCATTCATCTGGTCACGTTCAAATTCGCCGATCATACTCAGCGAACGGTGTACGACATCGTTCAGGCCGCGTTCCACGATCCTGGGTACCTGGCCTTTTACGCCCTGTCCATGATCGTGGTGGGGTTTCACGTCAGCCACGGAGTATGGAGCGGTTTTCAAACGCTGGGTCTCAGCCATCCCCGGTACATGCCGGCCATCGAAAAAGGGGGCCTGTTGTACAGCGTGCTTCTGGGCGTGGGGTTCGGCCTGATTCCGTTGTACCTTTTCGTCAGATAGGTGGAAAAAGATGAAACTGGACGCCAAGGTTCCTTCGGGGCCGCTTCAGGAAAAATGGGACAAACACCGCTTTGATCTGAAACTGGTCAACCCGGCCAACAAGCGTAAATACGATGTAATCGTGGTCGGCACGGGCCTGGCCGGCGGGTCGGCCGCGGCCACGCTGGCCGAACTGGGGTACAACGTCAAGAATTTCTGCATTCAGGACAGCCCCCGCCGAGCCCACAGCATCGCGGCTCAGGGGGGGATCAACGCCGCCAAAAATTACCCCAACGACGGCGACAGCATCTGGCGGCTGTTTTACGACACCATCAAGGGCGGCGATTTCCGGGCCCGGGAAGCCAACGTATACCGGCTGGCCCAGGTCTCCAACCATATCATCGACCACTGCGTGGCTCAGGGCGTGCCCTTTGCCCGGGAATACGGCGGACTTTTGGCCAACCGGTCCTTCGGCGGAGCCCAGGTATCCCGAACGTTTTACGCTCGCGGCCAGACCGGGCAGCAACTCCTATTGGGCGCGTACCAGTCCCTGGCCCGCCAGGTGGCCGTCGGCCGGGTGAAAATGTATGCCCGCCGGGACATGGTGGAACTGGTGCTGGTGGACGGCCGGGCCCGGGGGATCGTGGTCCGGAACCTGATCACCGGCCAGCTTGAACGCCACGAAGCCCATGCCGTGGTTCTGGCCACGGGCGGGTACGGCAACGTGTTTTTCCTGTCCACCAACGCCATGAGTTCGAACGTTTCGGCGGCCTGGCGGGCTTATCAGAAGGGCGCCTGCTTCGCCAACCCCTGCTTCACCCAGATTCACCCCACCTGCATTCCGGTCCACGGGTCGTACCAGTCCAAGCTTACGCTCATGAGCGAAAGCCTGAGGAACGACGGCCGGGTGTGGGTGCCCAGGAACGCCGGCGACAAGCGGCCGCCCCATGAGATTCCCGAAGCCGAACGGCTCTATTATCTGGAAGAAAAATACCCCAGCTTCGGCAACCTGGTCCCTCGGGACGTGGCTTCCCGCAACGCCAAGCTCCAGTGCGACGCCGGCCGGGGCGTGGGCGAAACCGGGCTGGCGGTGTACCTGGATTTCCGGGACGCCATCGGACGCGACGGCGAGGACGTGATCCGCCGCAAGTACGGCAACCTGTTCCAGATGTATGAACGGATCACCGCCGAAGACCCGTACAAAACACCCATGAAAATCTATCCCGCCATCCATTACACCATGGGCGGCCTGTGGGTGGATTACAACCTGATGACCACCATTCCGGGGCTGTTCGCCATTGGCGAAGCCAATTTTTCCGACCACGGGGCCAACCGCCTGGGCGCCAGCGCCTTGATGCAGGGCCTGGCCGACGGGTACTTCATTCTTCCTTATACCATCGGCGGGTACCTGGCCACGGCCCCGCTTCCCAAAATGGACGCCGACCGGCCCGAATTCATCCAGGCCGAAGCCGACGCCAAGGCCAAGGTGGACCGGCTGTTGTCCATCAACGGCCAGCGGACCGTGGACGATTTCCACCGCGAACTGGGGCTCATCATGTGGGATTTGGTGGGCATTTCACGAACCTATGAAAACCTTCAGACGGCCATCCAGAAGATTCCGGCTCTTCGCGAGGAATTCTGGAAGAACGTTCGGGTGACCGGAGCGAACGGCGAATTCAACCAGACCCTGGAACGGGCCCTGAGGGTGGCCGACTTCATGGAACTGGGGGAATTGCTGGCCCGGGATGCCTTGAGCCGCGAGGAATCCTGCGGCTGCCATTTCAACGAAGCCTGCCAGACGGAAGAGAACGAGGCCCAGCGCGACG
>JAGVGV010000161.1 GCA_020056895.1 Deltaproteobacteria bacterium | reverse complement strand
GGGGCTGGCGGCCAAATTCGGCATCGAGCTCGACGCCCGGGGCTTTTGCAAAACCAATCCCGTCAACCCCAATGAAACCACCCGTCCCGGTGTTTTCGTCAGCGGCGCCTTCCAGGGCCCCATGGATATTCCCGAATCCGTGTTCACCGCCAGCGGCGCGGGGTCCCAATGCGGTGAGCTCCTGGCCAACCGGCGGGGCAAGCTCTCCCGGGAGCGGGTGTATCCCCCGGAACGGGACGTTTCCGGGGAAGAGCCCCGAGTCGGGGTGTTCGTGTGCCACTGCGGCGCCAACATCGGCCGGATCGTCAATGTCCCCTCCACGGTCGATTATGCCCTGACCCTGCCCAACGTGGTCTACGCCCAGGAGCAGCTATTTTCCTGCGCCACGAATTCGGCCAAGGAAATCACGGATATGATTCGGGAAAAGGGGCTCAACCGGGTGGTCGTGGCCGCCTGCACCCCCAGGACCCATGAACCGGTTTTCCGCGATACCCTCCGCGAAGGCGGGATCAACCAATACTTCTATGAAATGGCCAACATCCGGGAACATTGCTCCTGGGTTCATTCCAAGGAAAAGGAAGACGCCACCCGCAAGGCCAAGGATTTGATCCGGATGTCGGTGGCCCGGGCCTGCTGTCTGGAACCGCTTCAGGAGATCGACCTGCCCATGAACAAGGCGGCCATGGTCGTCGGCGGGGGGATCGCGGGCATGGTGAGTTCCCTCAGCCTGGCCGATCAGGGGTTCGAGGTTCACTTGGTTGAAAAGGACCGCGATCTCGGCGGCATGGCCCGCAACCTTCACTCCACTCTGGACGGGCTCGATGTTCAGGCCTTTGTCCGCGATCTGATCCGAAAGGTGTACAAGCACCCCGGGGTGCGCGTGTACCACCAGGCCACGCTTTTGGACGTTTCGGGGTACGTGGGGAATTTCACCACCACGGTCCAATCGGAAAAGGGCCTCAGCCGGATCGACCACGGCGTGGCCATCCTGGCCACGGGCGCGGCCGAATACAAACCGGCCGAATATCTATACGGGCAAAACGACCGGGTGGTGACCCAGCTCGAGTTGGAAAACCAGATCGTCCAAAAGAACCCGCGCCTGCTGGACGCCCAGACCCTGGTGATGATCCAATGCGTGGGCTGCCGGAACGAGGAACGGAACTACTGCGCCCGGATCTGTTGTACCCACGCCATCAAAAACGCCCTGAGTCTGAAGAAGATCAACCCCGGTCTGGATATCTATATCCTTTTCCGGGACATGCGGACCTATGGGTTCAACGAGGATTTTTACCGGGAAGCATCGGAAAAGGACGTAAAGTTCATCCGGTACGAACCCGAGGACGCCCCCCAGGTGGAAGCGGCTCAGGTGGACGGCCGTTCCGTTGTGCGCGTGGCGGCCCCGGACCCCATCCTGGGGGAAACCCTGGCCATCGACGCGGACATCCTCGCCTTGTCGGCCGCCATCATTCCTTCCCCCCAAACGTCCGAACTGTCCAAAAAGTTCAAGCTGGCCCTGAGCCCGGAAGGCTTTTTCCAGGAAGCGCACGTAAAGCTCAGGCCCGTGGATTTCGCCGCCGAAGGGGTGTACCTGTGCGGCACGGCCCACTATCCCAAGCACATTTCGGAAACCATCAGCCAGGCGTATGGCGCCGCCGGCCGGGCCGCGGTGTTGCTCTCCCAGGATACGGTCACCGCTTCCGGGTCCGTGTGCGACGTGGACATAAACCGGTGCGTTTCGTGCGGGGCCTGCATTACCGCCTGCACCTACGGAGCCATCGAGTTCCGGGATACGCCAAAAGGGCTGAAGGCCTGGGTAAACCCCTTCCTTTGCAAGGGAGACGGCCTTTGCAACGCGAAGTGTCCGACCAACGCCATCTATCTGAAGCATTTTACCGATGAAGAAGTGTGCCACCAAATCGACGCGGCGCTTTCGGGCTCTTCGACGATCGAACAGGGCGCCTAGCCGGATCGCCGGCCGGGAGGACGATGGACATGGAAACAGGAACCGTTTTTAAACCCACGATCCTAGGCTTTCTGTGCAACTGGTGTTGCTACGGCGGCGCCGATCTTTGCGGCGTATCCCGTTTTCAATACCCGCCCTATTTAAGGGTGATCCGCGTGATGTGTTCGGGCCGCGTGGACCCGGCCTTCATCTTCCGGTCCTTTTTGAAGGGCGCGGACGCGGTATTCGTGGGCGGCTGTCACTTGAACGACTGCCACTACAACCCCGAAGGCAATTACGACGCGCTCGTCATGTCCAAGATCAACAAGAAGCTTTTGGAGCGGATCGGAGTGAATCCGGAACGGCTTCGGCTGGAATGGGTGTCCGCCGGCGAAGGCATCCGGTTCGCCGAGATCATGAACGATTTCAGCAAAAAAATCAAGAAATTGGGTCCCCTTGGTTCGAGCGAGGGGCTGGATAAAAAAGAGCTTCGGTTCAAGCTTGAAGCCGTGACCCAGTTGGTGCCGTACATCAAGCTGGTGGAACGGGAAAAACTGCGTGTTCCCGTACGTTCGGAAGCGTCCTACGACAAATTTCTCGCCAGCGGCTGGCTGGACCGGTTGTTCGATGAAATGATCGCCGACAAACTGGTCCTTAGCCAGATCATGCTGCTTCTTCGGGAAAAGCCGCGTTCCACCGTAGAAATCGCCGAGGCTTTGGGCCTGAATCCGTCCCAGGCTTCGAAATATCTGGGGAATTCATCCAGCCGGGGGTTCATCCGGTTCGATGAAAGCCAGAAGCGTTTCGTTCCCGCCTGAAAGAGAACCATCGGGCCTTCGGGATCGGGAAAAGAAGAGGATCGGGAGACGGCCATGGATTTGGAACGAGTCGATCAGATCATCGAAAAACATAACTCTGAAGCCAGTTCGCTGATCCAGGTGCTTTTGGAGATTCAAAGCGAAAACCATTGGCTGCCCAAGGAAGCCCTGGAACGGATCGCCCAGCGGCTGGACGTGCCGATGACCCGGATCCAGCACATCGCCACTTTTTACAAGGCGTTCAGCCTGGTGCCCAAGGGCCGCCACGAGGTGCACATTTGCATGGGCACCGCCTGCCACGTTCGGGGGGCGCCCCGGATTCTGGATACGGTCCAGGACCTTATCGGCATCAAACCCGGCGAAACGGACCTGGACATGAAGTTCAGCCTCCAGACCGTCAACTGCCTGGGGTGCTGCGCTCTGGGACCGGTGATGGAGGTCGACGGCGTTTATCACGGCAAGATGGCGCCGGCCAAGACCGCCGACATTTTGAAGAACTACGAATAAGGGAACACCATGGCACGTGTACAATCGCCGGCTGATTTGGCGGAACTGAGGACCAGGGTCCTGGCGGAACGGGATCCGAACGCGCCTTCCGTTTCGATCTGCGCCGGAGCCGGATGCATTGCTTCCGGCGCGGGCGAGGTTATCGCCGCCTTCAAAGAAGAAATTCGCAAGCAGGGGCTTTCGGACGGAGTAAACACCAAGGAAACCGGATGCCCCGGCTTCTGCGAACGGGGGCCGGTGGTGGTCATCTACCCCGAAGATATCTGCTATCTGGAAGTGAAGCCCGAAGACGTTCCCGAGATCGTCACGCAGACCCTCAAGGAACGAAAAATCGTCGAACGGCTGGTCTACGTCGATCCGGCTTCGGGCCAAAAGGCGGTCCTGGAATCCGAAATTCCTTTCTATAAAAACCAGAAGCGGATCATCCTGGGCGCCAACATCAAGATTAATCCCAAAAACATCGAAGATTATATCGCCCTGGGCGGGTATTCGGCCCTGGAAAAAGCGCTGTTCCAAATGACGCCCCAAACCGTGTTGGATGAAGTGAAAAAATCCAACCTTCGGGGCCGGGGCGGCGGCGGCTTTCCCGCCGGGCGGAAATGGGAAGGGTCCCGAAACGCCCCGGACGATCCCAAATACGTGATCGTCAACGCGGATGAAGGCGACCCCGGAGCCTTCATGGACCGAGCCTTGCTGGAAGGCAACCCCCATTCGATCCTGGAAGGCCTGATCATCGGCGGGTACACCATCGGGTCCCACGAAGGGTACATCTACGTCCGCCAGGAATACCCCCTGGCCGTGCAAAACGTGAACATCGCCATCCGGCAGGCCGGGGAATACGGGTTCCTGGGCAAGAACATCCTGGGGTCCGGCTTCGATTTCATCGTCAAGGTCCATCAGGGCGCCGGCGCTTTCGTCTGCGGCGAATCCACGGCGCTGATGACCGCCATCGAAGGCCGGGCGGGGGAGCCCCGGCCCAAGTACATCCGTTCCAACATCAAGGGCCTGTGGGAAAAACCCAGCGTTTTGAACAACGTGGAAACCTGGGCCAACGTCCCCCTGATCATCAACAACGGCGCGGATTGGTATACTCAGTTCGGCACCGAAAAAAGCAAGGGCACCAAAATTTTTTCCCTGGTCGGCAAAATCACCAATACCGGCTTGGTGGAAGTGCCCATGGGCATCACCCTTCGGGACATCATCTACAAGATCGGCGGCGGGATTCCCGGCGGCAAGAAGTTCAAGGCCGTCCAGACCGGCGGCCCTTCCGGCGGCTGCATTCCCGAAGCCCTTTTGGACCTCGAAGTCGGCTTCGACGAACTGACCAAGGCCGGGTCCATGATGGGGTCCGGCGGCATGATCGTGATGGATGAAGATACCTGCATGGTCGATGTGGCCCGGTACTTCATCGAATTCCTGACAGACGAATCCTGCGGCAAATGCACCCCCTGCCGGGAAGGCCTCAGGCAGATGCACAAGCTGCTCGCCAACATCACCAAGGGCAAGGGGAAAGAGGGCGACATCGAACTATTGGAAGACCTGTCCGAAACCGCCAAAGGCGCTTCGCTCTGCGCCCTGGGCCAAAGCGCCCCCAACCCCTTCCTGAGCACGCTCAAATATTTCCGGGATGAATACGAAGCCCACATCCACGAAAAACGGTGTCCGGCCAAATCCTGCAAGGAACTGATCGCGTACCATATCGATCCGGCTCAATGCCAGGCCTGCATGATCTGCCTGAGGAAATGCCCGGTTCAGGCCATCACCGGCGGCAAAAACACCATCCACGTGATTGACCAGGAAAAATGCACCAAGTGCGGAACCTGCTTTGAAGTCTGCCCCTCCCGCTTTGGCGCGGTCGCGAAAATTTCCGGCGAACCCGTTCCGCCTCCCATCCCCGAGGAAGAACGAACGATCACCAGGGAGGGCAAAAAGCAATGAGCCCAATCCTTCTGAAAATCGATGGAGCAAAGGTCCAAGCCCAAGAAGGCATGTCCGTTTGGGAAGCCGCCGCTTCGGTTGGAATCGCCATTCCGTCCCTTTGCCTTCATGGCCAATTGGAACCGTACGGCGCCTGCCGGGTCTGCATGGTGGAAGTGGAAGTGAAGGGCTGGACCCGCCTGGTGGCTTCGTGTTGCTATCCGGTGGAGCCGGACCTGGTGGTCCGAACCCGGTCCACCAAAATCGATAAAATCCGCAAAACGATCCTGGAACTTCTTTTGGCCCATGCCCCGGATTCCCCTCAGCTAAAGGCCATGGGTCAGGAATACGGCGCGAATCCGAACCGGTTCGAAAAAGAGGCCTCGTTCTGCGTGCATTGCGGCCTGTGCGTCAGATACTGCGCCGAAGTGAAAAAGCTGAACGTGGTGGGGTTCGTGGACCGGGGCACCCGCCGGGAGATCGGCTTCATCCCCGAACTGGCGGCCAAGGAATGCTGGAACTGCAAGGAATGCTTTCCGCTTTGCCCCACTTCGGCCCTGCAGGCGGCCTACGTGCTGACCGAAGCGCTTTACGCGCCGCATCCCTTCCCGAAATCCTGATCCCTTCGGGCGGTTGAATTCCTCCGGGCGAGGCTGCTCCTCGCCCGGACTCCGTTAGACCGCCACGGTTTCCCCCCGGCGCCCTTCCGGGGAATCCGATCGGGGAATTCTTGCGCTTTGGTCCGCCTTGGAGTAGATTCCCCGCCCATGAACATTCTGCTGACCAACGACGACGGCATTCATGCTCCGGGCCTGTGGGCCCTGTATCAAACCCTGAAAACCGATCACCATCTGACCGTGGTGGCGCCCGAAACCCAGATGAGCGCCGTGGGGCATTCCATCACCTTGGTGGAACCCATCCGAGTCCGGCCCATCCGGAAAAACGGCGGCTTTTTCGGGTACGCCCTCAGCGGCACGCCGGCGGACTGCGCCCGGATCGGCGCCTTGGAACTGGCCGAAAAAAAGCCGGACCTGGTGCTTTCGGGGATCAATCACGGGGCCAACGTGGGCATCAACGTGCTTTATTCGGGCACCGTTTCCGCGGCCAACGAAGCGGCCATCATCGGCTTGGGGGCCGTGGCGGTTTCCCTGGCCGGCCGGGGTCCGGACCTGGATTACGGGTACGCGGCCGGCTTTGTTTGGCGGCTGCTTGAACAGTGGACGAACCTGGGGTTGGCTCCGGGGTTGAGTCTCAACATCAATGTCCCCAACCTGCCTCCGGACCAGATCCAGCCGCCGGTCTGGGCCCGGCAGTCTCTGATCCCGGCCGGCGAAACCTTCAGCCGCCGAGTGGACCCCCGGGGCAATGTTTATTACTGGCGGGGCGTGGAAATCCCTCCCGAAGCCCTGGACCCGGATTCGGATTGGGCCCTTTTGGCCCAAGGCCATGTCACGCTCACCCCCCTCCGGCACGATTTGACTCACCACACGGAACTGGCTCGGTTGCGGCGCCTCCATATTGAGCCCTGACTCAATTTACCCCCCAATCCTTGGGGGATCGAGCGGTCGTGGGGAATTTCGCCCCATGGCCTGGGGAAAAACGCCCGAGCCGCTCCAGCATGTATTCGTAACAATCCGACAAGGTCCCCCCCTAGCGGCCCATATCCCGCTAAAAAGAGTCTTTCCGACCGTTATCTGAGGGTATCCCTGTATTATTTGATAGGGTTACCCCCCCTTTTTACATATCCACCCATAATTGGCATGAATGTTGCCTATTAAAAGTCGCAACCTGTGGAAGGAGGACGGAGAATGCCTCTCTACGATTATAAATGCCGGGCCTGTAACCTGGCGGAACAACGCCTGGCCGGCATTGACGACCGGACCCTTTTGTGCACGGAATGCGGCGAAGTGATGGACCGGCAGATCAGCGACGACGAAGCTTTCCGGTTCTATTTCAACGAACCCGCGTCCGAGGAAGCCTCCAACGCCGGTTGAGCCTTTTCACCCGATCGTTCTGATTCCGGGGGCTCCCCTTCCCTTGGTCATCCCAAGGGGGGGAGGGCCAGTCCGGCGTACCGGCCGGGCGGCGGCGCGAGCGCCCACGACCCGGCCGAAAGATGCTTCCCGGCCGTTTGTCCCGCTAAATTCGCTCAAGACCGATTGCGCACTTTGGGCTGATCCTCTATATTCCAATTATAACCATGGGGCCCTGAAGGGAACCGCACGGCCCCCCAACGCAATGCCCAGGGCGTGCAGATCGGTTGAAATATTATGTTATTTCAACAGGTTAACACTTCGACGCCCCGGGCCGGGCCAGGGGGACTTCGGGAGTGGGGAACCCGTGGCTGATCTTGGGGTGGGGCGTTCATTTTTTTTTCAAAGATTCCAGAACCAGCCAACCGCAAGGAGGAAAACCATGGCCGAGTCCAGAGTGGCGCGTGTAACCGAAATCATCGCCGGGTCACCCAAAAGTTTCGAAGAAGCCATTCAACAGGGTTTCACCCGGGCCACCAAGACCCTTCGGGGCATTACGGGTCTCCGGGTTCAGGAGATGCGCGTGGCCGTCGAGAAAAACGAAATCGTGGAATACCGGGTCCGGATGGAGGTTATTTTCCTGCTGGAGGAATAGCTCCTTGGGTCCATGGGTTCTCGGACGCCCCCCCCTTGGGGGGCTCGCCGTTTTAGCTCCTGAGAGCCCCCTGTTTTTCCCTTTTCGAAACCGAATGGGGAAAACCGCCCCGTGAACCCACCGGAAGGAACGCCTCCGGATGGTATTTTCTTCGTTTCCAGGACAGGAGTCCTCCATGCACCGCGTAATGATTCATCCCGCCGACTATGCCGACTGCCACCTGGCCGTTCGCCGGGCTTTCGAGCTGTTTCCCATCGTCGTCACCGGCCGGAAGGTTCTGGTCAAGCCCAACGTGCTTCGGGCTTCCAAGTCCGATGAAGCCATAGCCACCAACCCGGCCGTCTTGAGAGCGGTGATTGACTGCCTTGAAGAAAAAAAGCCGGCCGGGATCGTGGTGGGCGACAATCCGGGCTTGTTCAGTTACGGCGCCAACGAGGCCGCTTTCAAGGAAACCGGGCTCTTCGACGCGGCCAAAGGCTATTATAAGAACATCGGCCAGGAAGGCGTTCCCGCTTCTTCGGACCATCCCGCGACCCAGGGACTCCGGCTTTCCAAGGCCGTGGTTGAAGCCGACGTAATCATTTCCCTGCCCAAATTCAAAACCCATGGCCTCACGATCCTGACCGGGGCCATCAAGAACAGCTACGGCCTTCTGCCCGGAGCCCAGAAAGCCATGCTCCACAAGCAGGCCGGAAGCCCGGAACGGTTCCACGAGCTGGTTGTTGAGGTTTTTCGCCTGCGCGTGCCCGATCTGTTCATCATGGACGCCGTGGTGGGCATGGAAGGGAACGGACCGGCCTCGATCGAACTGCGCACCATCGGCCGGATCATCGCCTCGGACAACGCCGTGGCCCTGGATTCGGTCATGGCCCGGATGGCGGGCCTGGATCCGGGCGTGCTTCGGTTTCTTCGCCATGCCCGGGCGGCTGGCCTGGGGGATTTCGATCCTCAGGCCGTGGAGATTCTGGGCGAACTGACGGTCATCCCGGACTTTAAGCTACCGCCCCTGAGCGGCGAAGCCATCAGCGGCTCGGCCGTGATTCAGGAATTCCTCGCCTCCCGGACGCGGATGCGGCCCCGGTCCAACCCCGAAACCTGTACCGTTTGCGGCCTATGCGTGG
>JAGVGV010000677.1 GCA_020056895.1 Deltaproteobacteria bacterium | reverse complement strand
GTATCGCCTATATGGGCCCTCCGGGGGAGGGGGACGTCATCTGGGACGCGTTCCGGAACAAGGGGAGCTTCGAGGAGGAATCGTACCGGGGGTTGTATGAAACCTGGTTTTTCAAGTGCGGATACATGGACCCGGGCCTGGTGGCCCGGTTTTTGAGGAAGCACCCCCAGGTGGCTGATTTTTATCTGTCGTTCCAAATGATCGGCATGCCGGTCATCAAGTCCATCGTGAGCAAATTGCCCGGGCTGATCGCGGCCGGGGCCGGCGGCCTGAGCGGCGGCGGGACGGCGTCGATGGGCAGCCTGGGGGGCATGTCGGGGGGCATTCCCCCGCAGGTGTCTGAAGCCTTGTCCAAGTTCAAGGAGGGCTTCAGTACAGGGAAGGAACTCCATTCCAACCTGACCACGGCCAAGGACCTGCTGAGCGGCCAATGGGGGCGGGACGTCTACTCGCAAGCCTCCCAGACCGTGCAGAAATCCATGCCCAAATCCGGTAACAAGCCTATCGACACCGGGGTTCTGCTTTCGACGCCGTACCACCGGGGGGGTAAATGGAACGAACTGAAGCCAAGCAGTAAGGATATCACGACCAACCTGCCCACCCTTCCAGGCCGGAAAGAAGGCGATGAACTCATCGCCGAATTCGAATCCAGTTTCAACCAGTGGGCCTTCGTCACCCAGGTCACCCCCATCCGGATCATGGACGCCGGCTTCATGAAACTTTTACACGCCCACAAGGTGCGGATCATGCGGATCCGCTCCCTGTGTTCGGACGACGCATACAAAATCCAGGAAAAGGTCACCACGGCGAAAACGGCCACGTATTTGAACAAGTTTTTCACGTCGCCGGACCGGGTCTCCACCAAGTGGGAAATCATCGGCCTGGCCGGTCTGGGTGAAGAGGCCTTACTCAAACGCGAAGGAACATCGTTCACCGACATCACCAAACCGGGCCAGATCGACTGGGGCGGGATGTACGGCGATGTTTGGAAAAACATCTACAAAACCCGGGATAAAACCACGGATTGGGAAGAGTGGAAGACCGAAGTGTTGATTTGACCCTGGCCCTGGAGCGCATGCCTCGCGGCCTGACCGCGAGGTGCTTCATACCAGGTTGCATTCAAATGGGTACTAAATGAGATGGGCGCCCACCTTAAGGCGGGTCGTGGAGTGAAGTCACCCGACCGCCAAGGTTTCCCGCCTTCGCTCACCAGATATATTCCTTGGCGTATTCGCGGACGTGGTGGCCGTCCAGCACGTGGAAGACCCGGGTTTTTTTTAGGGTAACGGGCGAAAACTGGCCGATGGGCAGATACACCACCTTTTTCCCGTACATGTTGGCCAGGGAACGAAGCCGGTCCGCCGGCGGTTTGGCCGCGATGTAGGCCACCAACTTCTCCTCGGAATAGTCGATCCCGGCCAGAAGCAGGCGTTCGGCCTTGTTCCGGGCGCCATCAAAAAAGTGGTCTTTCCAGATATCGTACATCCGCATGGGCGGGTAGGCCATCACGAAGCCGCCGTATTCGCACCGTGAAATTCCCGGGCCGGTCACGTTCTCCCCAGCCGGCGTGGCGTAAAAAGCCATGTCCGATTCCTGGGTGTGTTCCCCCAGCCAGGTCATCCGCCAGGGGTACTTTTCCGGCTGGTCCTCGCCCGTGTCGTCATCATCGAAAATGAGCACTACGCTCCCCACCTGCCCCCGGGTCCGCCGGTTTTCCAAAACGTGGATCCGGCCGGTGGAGGCCCAGTTGCGGATGGTTTCGCGCATGTCGATGCCGTCGAGCATCGATGTTTCAAAGGGTTCGATCCGGCGGTTCTCTTCGGACAAGATTTGCAAGGTCTTCTTTTTCAGATAATCCCCGAACCCTTCCACCACGATGTCTTCGGGCGGGTACGAGCAGATGTACCGGCCGTCCCACGATTCCTTCCATTCCCCCGGCTTTTTTTCCTTTTTCCTTTTTTTGACCGGCACCGAAACCAACCGGCGCCGAAACTGGCGGAACCGGCGGTAAAAACGGATTTTTTTTGTGTCCAGCCACAGGTCTTCGCCCCGCAGGGCCAGGGTGGGCAGGCTGCTGTCGGTTTCCTGCCAGGGATATTCCGTGCCCACGTCCCAGACTTCGTAGGCGAAATTGTCATCCACCGCGCCCCGGGCGGCCACGAGAAGCTGGTACAGGTCCGGAGTCATCCGGGCCTGGACCAGGGAATAGTTCCGGGCGAATTTGTACAGAATCCGCAGTTGGCTGGTCCGAACATCCTCTTTTGAATTTTTCTGGTGCCGCTCCCGGGCCTGGTCCACCAGGTCCCGGTGAAGGTCCAGCCGGTCCAGGTCGGCCGGAACCGCGTCGAACGCACTGGATTCGCCGGACCGGACGAACTCGGCCGCCAGGAACGGCAGATCGCTCATGATTTCGCGGCTGGACTGGCTTTCCAGGTTGGCCAGCGTCACCCCTTCCCGCCGGGTGCGGCCCAAGGGGCGGACCAGGGGTTCGTCCATCAACCGGCGGACGGCGGGGTAATGAGCCAGTCCGATCACCGCCAGAACCCGCTGGTGGTTCCGGGCCAGGTCCTTCAGGTGATAGGCCATGGTCATTTCGCGCAGGTGGTCCTCGGGTGAAGATTCCCGGCCGCCCACCACGGCCCGGTACGCTTCGGCGTAGGCCCGAAGGCCGATCCGGCGGATGGTGTACGCATCCGGGAACGGTTCCCGGTGGCGGGGATAGCCTTCGGTGTC
>JAGVGV010000002.1 GCA_020056895.1 Deltaproteobacteria bacterium | reverse complement strand
TTCATCCAAAAGCGCGGACCAGGTTTCCACCTGCTGAAACAACCCGGCCAGCACCTCCCAGCCGATCCCCGCCGGGACGACCCAAATAATTTCATCGCCGCCCCAAAGCAGGGTTTCCAGGCGGTATTTGCCGTCGGGGGTTTTGCGGTAATCGGAGGGTTGATTCATCCAGGCCAACAGGGTTTTCAGAGCTTGGGCTTGGTAACGTTGCAGGCATTCGCTAAAAACCCGCATTTCGTCCGCGGTCTGACACATCCTCCGGAATTTTCCAAAGCCGTTGCCATCCGCGTAAATTACAGCCATTTTGTGATGAAGGGGGTCGGAGGTATCTTTCAGGGCCGTGAGTTCTTCGAATTCATGAACGAATTTCTTGTCGAACAGTTCGTCGGAGCACTTCGCGAGGGTTTCTTTGTAAAAAGTCTGTTTTCGACCGTATCCATGCTTCCGTCGGGCCTTGACGGATTTGGAAATTTTGATTTTTTCGTCGTGGCGGTCTTCGCCCACGGTTCCGGGCCTGATCCGATCGAGGTCACAGGCTTTGACGTCATTGTTTCCATTTTCCGGCGGGTAAACCACGGTGGGCTGTTGGAACTGCCGCCACCGGTTTTTAGCCGTTACGGTTTCCAGGGAAGTTTGGAAATGCGCGGGATCGTTGGGCGCCACGTCCACCACGAAGGTGGCGTATTGGAGTTCATCATCTATAGTCAAAAATTCCGCCACGGCTTTCCGCTTGGCTTCGGCTGCTGCGTCATTGGCGGCATCGAAGGAAAAAATACCGATGGACGCGGCCGTGCTGACGACTGAAAGATCCCGATACTGCCTGGCCAACCGGGCCGGAGCCTCCAAGAGCAGCAGGCTCCCCCCCCGAATGGTGCTGAGGTCTTCGGTGTCCTCGATGAAACCGCTCAAGTTCACGCCTTCAATACGGAGCAAATATTCCGCCATATTCCCCCCTAAGATGAACGGCCGGATCAGGTGAAAAACGACAAATCATGGAATCGGCGACGGCCCGAAATATCGGGTGTATCACCGAAAATAAATCCCAACAAACGGGTTAGGGTTTCTTGCACTGAATGGCCTGCTTGAACTTTGCCCAGGTCAGATAATCGGAAACGTCCGCCGAATCGTCCCGTAATTCACGAAAATACCCCCGCATCACCCGGTGGTATGCGAACCAGAGAATCGCCGCCAGGAACAGGAAGCCCGGCAGGAACAGAAGAATCATTTTCAGCGAAGGAAGAAGGGTTGTTTTTTCCATAGCATCAGCAAAAAAAGGTAAACCGGCGAAGCCGTCTTCAATGAACTTGAGGTTCATGCCGAAAAAGCCGGTGATCACGGTAATGGGCAGAAACAAGGCGCCCATGATGGTCAGACTTCGGATTTGCCGGTTTTCTTCGCGGGCCGTTAACCCGGTTGTAAAATCGTGAAGCTCCCGGATTTCCTGGTTCAGGTCGGTCACGTCTTCCTTCAGGCGCATTACCTTGGCCGCCTGGGAATACATTTCGATCCCCTGTTCCTGCGGGGTGACTTCGGTGAACCAGATCCGGTTCACGAACCGGATGTAATGGTGATGAAGTTTTTCAACGCGGTCTTCGAAATCCCGAACCTGCTTTTTTAGAGCGCTGCCCGTGGCCGAATTCGAAACAAACCGGCCGCTGGTATCGGCCACGCGTTCGGAAAATCGGATCACGCTGGCCCGCTGGGTCAGTAGGATAACGGCCATCTGCGTATAATGCCGCCGGACATGCTGGCGGATGATGTTGAATGGAAACCAATCCGTTCGCTTGGTCAGGCAGACCAGGCCATACCGGCTAAGCCCGAAAAACAAGCCGGTATCCACCCACCGCTCGTACGTCGTCTCTTTGATCAGCCGCCGCATCATGACCGGATGCTGGCAGCAGTTGAACGATCCGTCATGGAAAATGAAACGGGCCCACATTTCAGACCCTTCATACTCGTACGAACCGTCCGCTTTTTTGCATTGCAATGCTTCGGCCCATTCGTCCGAGCCGTACCAGCAGACCACGTACATCCGGTCGTCAATGGTGGGTTTGTACAGGAAATCCGAGCCGCCGCTGGCGCTGAAGCAAGCCTTGTCCAACGTGAACCGAGACCCCAAGAGTTCGCGGATGTATTTGGCGACCACCGGGCCCGGCTCATTATTGGCGGCTTTGAAATCTTCCGTATAGGTCCGGCCGGCCAGAGTGAAATCAATCTTTTGGGCCAGAAAAGACCCTTGAACGGCTTCCACGCCGTTGTCGCCCAGATATTGAGGATAAATTCGCCGGCCCACGTCGTTGATGATCAGAATGTCCGCCAGTTCTGAATGAACACAGTTCACCACTTCGAACGATAAAATGCCGATTTCCGTTTCAAAAAGCCTTAGATGAACGTTTTTAAGTTCCAGGGCGTATTTTTTGCAATTGAAGGTAAAGGAAAAGGTATCGCCAGGTTGCGGCTGAGCGCTGAAAAAACGCATCAGGGGGGGCGTGCCGTCCGCCGCTTTTTTCCCTGGAATTTGGGGAAAAAAACGTTCCCGGATAAACGGGTGATAATAATGGTACTCGCTGTACCGGGCGTAGTATTTCGCCTTTTCCCTGGTGGTGGATTCGGGGCGGTATCCTTCGGGAAAAAAGGAAGTTTCCGTCCAGATGCCTTTGGGCAGGGCATCCGCCGCCTTTTCCATGAAATTGCCTTGATTGCGATGTTCGATGGTAAAGGGAAAAAGGAAAATATGGTGGGAAATTATGTTCTGTTCGGAATCCATTCGTTGG
>JAGVGV010000149.1 GCA_020056895.1 Deltaproteobacteria bacterium | reverse complement strand
CAACGCGCCGTCCGAAGACTGGTTCCGAAGCGAACTCATGGGGCTGGTGGAAGAAAAAGTCCGGGACGGCCGGTTGGTTCGGGAAGGATTGTTCCAGCGGGAACCCCTGGCCCGGCTCTGGGCCGAACACAAAACCGGCCGGGCCAACCACTATCAATTTCTGTGGCAGCTTATCAACCTGGAAATCTGGATCGAGGAGTATTTCGGCCATGCTCCAATATCGTAACGGTGAACGGAGCGATCCCTTCCTGTTCATCTATTCCGATGCCGGTTGGTTGCGGGAATACGATCCGGCCCGGCCGTTCCCTTTTTGGGTGAACCTGGAAGCCGCCAATCTGTGCAACCTGGACTGCATTTTCTGTTCGCGGCAGCTTTCCACGGGCGCCAAGGGGTTCATGGACCTGGACCTTTTGGAAAAAATCGTGGCTGAAGTCCGGGACCGGGACAAGGCCGCCATCCGCGTGGCCGGTTGGGGGGAACCGCTCCTTCACCCCCGGTTCGCCGATTTCGTCCGGATCGTGAAACAGGCCGGAGTGAAGATGAAGCTTTATACCAATGGCCTGTTGCTGACGGAACGCCTGATGGAAGCCTTCATCGATTACGGTTTGGACGAAATCCAGTTTTCCATGCAGGGCCTGAACGGGGATCAGTATGAATTCAACCGCCGGAAAGCACTTTTTTCGGACTTCGAAGCCAAGGTGCGGCTGGCGGCCCACGTCCGGGAGAAGCGGGGAACCGATCGGCCCTTCCTGAGCCTTTTGACGTCGGCCCTGAAAAGCGAACTGGAATCGGCCAGCCCAAGGGCGTTCATCGACCATTGGACCCCCCTGGTGGACAAGGTGGCCGTGGACCTGACCAATCTCAATTTCGTGCGGGGTCTCCCCCGAATCCAAAGCCTTTTGGCCGATCAGGCCCTGGCCATGGTCCACCGCGCCTGCGTGGACGTGTTTTTGGCCATCGAAGTGAAGTACGACGGAACCATTGAATTCTGCGGTCAGGACGCAGACCGCCACCCCGGCCATACCATCGGGAACATTCGGCATATGACGATCCAGGAGGCCTGGCGATCCCCCAAGATGGAAACCCACCGCCAGGCCGTAGGCCGGGATCTGAGGCACGACGAATTCCCTATTTGTAAAAACTGCTATCCCAACACGAACAAATATGATTTGTTCAAGGATAAGTATGGACCGGCTCCGTCGGATCATTGACGGTTCCCGGCCCTTCCCTGGATTCGATTCCGGCGTCGATGCCGACGGGCTGGCGGGCTATGGCCAGGAACCGGACCGGCGCCAAGTGATTTCCGACCAGGCGGCGGTTTTCGGCCGGAAACTCGAATGGGATTCAAATTTTTTCGGCTTTCCCTGCGGCCGGATCGATCATCTTTTCGCCCTGGGTCAAGGATCCCAGCGGTTCCAGGCGGCCGTCAACGCCCTGGCGGACCTGCTGGCCTGGTTCGATAATGAAGGAATCCGGTTCCTCGCGGCCAAGGTTCCGGGGCCGGACCCCATTCTGGTCCAGGCCTTCGAGCATCACGGTTTTTACCTGACCGACGCCACTCAAAGCCTCCACCGGTCTGGGGGACCACTGCCCGAGACGCCAACCCTCCCCCCGGAGTATCGTTTTGAGGCCAAGGCCGACCCGGACGAAGCAGCCCGGGCCTTTGGCCGGTTGTTTTACGACGGCCGGTTCCACCACGACCACCGCATCCCCAGGGAAACCGCCGACCGGCTCTGGGCCCAGGCCGTCCGGTCTCAGGCGGCGGGCGAAGCCCGGGAAGCCCTGTACCTGTTTCATGACGACCGGCCCGTGGGGATCGCCGCCCTGACGCCCGCCGGTCCGCCTGATGGTCGCGGCTGCCTGTTCCTGTTCGGCATAAAGGACGAATATCGCGGCCGCGGGCTGGGAACCCCTTTGCTGGCGGAAATCCTTCGGCGGCATCAGAACGGGTATTCGGCCATCGACGTGGAAACATCCACCTACAACCTTCCGGCCCTCCGGCTGTACCGGTCCCTGGGATTCGAACCGGGGATCGTCCGAGTGAGCCTTCATGGCTGGCGGTAATCTGATGAACAGCTCCCTTTCCTTGAATCCCCTGGCCCTTTTGGTCGGCTCCAGGACTCTGGGCCCCGGCCGGCCGCCCTTGGTGGTGGCCGAAATCGGCGGCAACCACGGCGGGAATCCGACCCTGGCGGCCCGGATGATCGATGCCGCCGGAAATGCCGGCGCCGCCGCCGTCAAATTCCAGGCGTACCGAACCAGGACCTTTTTGCGGCCCGACAGCCCGTACTACGGCGACCTGGCCCGTGAAGAACTGAAGCCCGAAGCGCTGATGGCTTTAAGGGACCAAGCCCGGATCCGGGGGCTTTTGTTCGCCGTTTCCCTGTTCGATCACGACGACCTGGATTTTTACAGGGCTCTGGACCCGGACCTGGTAAAAATCGCGTCGTGCGATCTCAACCACTTCCCCTTGCTCGATACCGCCGCCGCGTTGGGTAAACCCATCGTGCTGTCCACCGGCGCGGCCGATGTGGTGGACGTGGACCTGGCCTTGGGGCACTTGGCGGACCGGGGCGCGTCCGGGCGGGCGCTGGTGCTCCATTGTACATCGCTTTACCCCTGTCCCGACCCCCAGGCGCTCCTGGGTTTGATCCCCTGGCTGATGAACCGGTACGGACCGTTGGTGGGCTTTTCGGATCACACCTTGGGCATTGATATTTCCCTGGCGGCGGCGGCCTTGGGCGCGGTGCTCCTGGAAAAGCATTTCACCATTGACCGGAACCTGCCGGGCGGGGACAACGAAATGTCGATTCTCCCCGATGAACTGGCCGCCCTGATCCGGGGTATGGACCGAATCCACCTGGCCATGGGAACCGGCCCGAAAACCTCGGCCGTCGAAGGCCGGGAGGTCCAAACCGCCATCCGCCGGAGCGTGGTGGCGGCCCGACCGATCCAGGCCGGAAGGGTGATCGAACCCACGGACCTTGCGTTCAAGCGCCCTGGCGACGGCTTGCCGCCCGTCGAAGCGGCCCGGCTGACCGGTAGGGTCGCCCTCCGGACCATTTTGGAAAATGAACCTCTGTCCTGGAACCTGGTGCGCTGACCATGACCCGAATTTGTCTGCCTCTATCCGATTTACTGGAAAAAAATACCCGCCTCGGCCAGGAACTCCT
>JAGVGV010000658.1 GCA_020056895.1 Deltaproteobacteria bacterium | reverse complement strand
GGCGCGATGCCCAGGAACACGGCCAAACCGATGCCGCCGTACGCCGCATGGGCCACGCCTCCGGAAATGAACACGATCCGGTTGGCCACCACGAAAACGCCGATCACGCCGCAGCCGATCGCGGCCAAAACGCCGGCCAGCACCGCGTGGCGCATGAATTCGTACTGAAGCGCTTCGAACATTCGCCTCAATCCTCGTGGTGGGGAAACACCCGGTGGGGCAGACCATGGGCAATGAGTTCCACCGGGCAATGGTACGCGGATTCCAGCATATCCTTGGTCACTTCGGGCCGGTTGTGAAAATGAACCAGCCGGCTCACGCAGGCCACGGATTTGACATGAGTGGAAATGGCCATCAGATCGTGGCTGACCAGAACGATGGTGGTCCGTTCGTTGATGTCTTTCAATAGCTGAAAAAATTCGCCCTGGGCCTTGGGGTCCACGCTGGCCGTGGGTTCATCCAGCAGGAGCAGTTCGGGCCGCGAGACCAGAGCTCGGGCCAATAGCACCCTTTGCCGCTGACCGCCGGACAGTTCGGCCATGCGCCGGTCCCGAAGGTCGGTCAGCCCCACCTGCTCCAGAGCTTCCCGGGCGGCGGCCTTGTCCTTGTCGGAAAAACGGGTAAAACC
This sequence comes from Deltaproteobacteria bacterium, assembly GCA_020056895.1. GTDB lineage: Bacteria > Desulfobacterota > Desulfarculia > Adiutricales > JAGVGV01 > JAGVGV01. Next base: position 5,457 of record JAGVGV010000658.1, on the reverse strand, counting down.
GCCTCCGCCGGTCATCCGGCCCATCAGCACCACGTATTCGGCGGTCACGGGCACGCTTTTGTTGGTCCCCGTATCCTGGGGCACGTATCCCAATCGGGACGAAACCTTCCGGGGCGGCCGTCCCAAAACACGGATCACGCCCCGGGCCGGCTCCAAGAGCCCCAACAAGAGCTTGACCAGCGTGGTCTTGCCGCCGCCGTTGGGGCCGATAAAGGCCAAAAATTCGCCCTGTTCCACCGTCAGGGAAACGTTCTCCAGCACCCATTCGCCGTTGTAGGCGAAATAAAGGTCCTTGATGTCGATGACCGGAGTGGGGCTTTGGGTCATGGCTGCTTTCCGGAAATCTGTTGGGCCATCCGCCGGAGGTTCCCGGCCCAGTCTTCGGCCATGGGATCCCCCATGACCACCCGGCCGCCCACCGCCTGGGCGATCACCTGGGCGCTTTTGGGCGACATTTGCGGCTGAGCGAAAATCATTCGGATACCGGCCTCTTTGGCGTGATCGATCATTTCGGCCAGTTGGGCCGGTTTGGGTTCCTTGCCTTCCACTTCCACCGCCACCTGCTTCAGGCCGTAATCGTCGGCCAGATACCCCCAGGCCGGGTGATACACCAGGAACGATTGACCCTTGAACGGCCCCAGCACGGTTTTCAGGTCCTGATCCAGGGCTTGGATTTCGTCCATGAACCGCCGGTGGTTTTCTTCATAAACCAGGGCGTGGGCGGGATCAAGGTTTTTAAGAGTGGTAAGGACATGGCCGGCCATGATCCGAACCCGGCTGGGCGACAGCCAGACATGGGGGTCCAGGCCGCTTTCGGCCTCGTGGTCTTCGCCGGGCTTGTCACCGTCCTTGTGTTCGGCGTCCGGGGAAATCTTTTCGTGGTCCCCATCCCCATCTTCGTGATGATGGGCCGGCATGGGGATCCGGGGGACGTCCCGGTCCATGGCCACCACCTGAAGCCCGGAATTCGAGGCCGTTATTTTTGGCAACCAGTTGGTTTCCCATGGAAACCCGATGGAAAAAAATACTCGGGCCTTGGCCAGTTGAACCATTTGGCTGGGTTTGGGTTCAAACACATGGGCATCCGCGCCCGGCGGCACCAGAACCCCCACTACGGCCAGAGGTCCGGCGATTTTTTCCACGAAATATTTTTGGGGCGCGATGCTGACCTGGACCGGTAGAGGTTGAGCCTGAACGGACCCGGCGGCCAGGGTCAGAAGGATCGAGCCAAAAATCAGAAGCCGTTTCATGGGATTGCCCTCCTTTTCGCCAGGGTGAAAAAGGTTCCTGACGGATATGGGAGGCAGTATGCAACTGAGTTGCATGAATGTCAACCCCATCCAATGACCCAAAACGAACGGCCGATCCCCTCTGGCGTTCCTCATGGCGTGGGCAAGGCCCGGCTCGCCCCGATTGCGCACGGAAATAATGCCTGGCGAGGAATGGAAAAACGATCAAGCTCCGCCCTGGTCGTCGCCGGGAGGAATTTTGGGAATCTGGACGATAAACCGGCTGCCTTGGCCCAAGGTGGATTCCACCCGGATGGACCCGCCGTGCTGGCGGACGACCTTGTTGGAAATATACAGCCCCAGCCCGGTGCCCCGATCTCCTTTGGAAGAGTAAAAAAGGGTAAACAGGTGCTCCCGAGTGGCCTGGTCCATGCCCACGCCGTTGTCTTCGATCTCGAAAACCATATCCAGCCCTTGGGACCGGACCCGGAAGGTCACCTGGTGGTCCGTTTTGGCGGCGTCCATCAGGCAGGCATCCACCGCGTTTTCCAGAATACTGACCAACGCGGACCGGACCACGCCCGCGTCCACTTCGAACTCGCCGGCGGCCGGATCGAAATCCCGGGCAAAGGCCACGTTGGCCCGGACCATTTTGGGCTCCACCACCTGGGCCACTTCCGTGGCCAGCCGGATGGCGTCCACCCGTTCCCAGGCCAGTTCCCGTTCCTTGGCGTAATAAAGGATATCCAGGACCATGTTCCGGATCCGGCCGATCAGAAGGTTCACCGTCTCCCAACCTTCCCGGATTTCCGTCACGTTTTCCTTTTTCAGGCCGCTTTCAATCCGGTACAGGCCCCCGTCGAGACCGGTCAGAATGCCTTTGACGCCGTGGGAGATGGATCCGATCAGAAGCCCCAGGGAGGTCAGGTGATCCTGAAGTTCGCGGATGGGAGTGATGTCGGTGGAGACTTCGATGACCTCGACGATCCGGCCGCCCACGTCGCGGATGGGCGCGGTGTGGACCAGAACGGTCAGGTTCCGGCCATCCATGGCGGTCACGGACATTTCGGCTTCGTGCGTTCGCCCGTCTTCGAACGTCAGGGCCGCCGGACAGCCGGGACAGGGGTCGTCCCGGTGGCGGAACACCCGATGGCAGAGAGAACCGCCGGGTTCGCCGAATTCCTCCTTGAACCGCCGGTTGGCGGCCAGCACCTGGAATTCGTGGTCCTGAACGGAAATGTAGGATGGGACTTCATTGAAAAGTTGCTCGTACTTGTGCTGCGTGATCCGGAGTTCGTCCTGGAGCCGTCTCAGTTCCACCAGGTCGGCCGATATTTCGAGCACCAAGGCCACGTCGTTGCCACCGGTCTTGATGGGCGCGGTATGGACCACCACGGGCAGGTTGTTCCCATTGATGCACCGAACGGTTTCGCGGCTTCGCTGGCCCAATCCGGTCGCCAAGGTTCGGGCCACCGGACAGTTTTGAGGATCGTTGGATTCGCCCACGTACACGCTCCAACTGTCGTCCTCCACCCGGTCGCCCAATCGGTCCCGAAAAAGCTGGTTGACCGCCACGATCTTCCGATCCCGGTTATGGATGGCCACGAAACAGGGCATATCATTGAAAAAACGGATCCCGCCGGGCTGCTCCTGGCCCAGGTCCCGCAAAGCGGCCACGAAGCTTTCCATCACCTGGCCCGCGGCCGCCTGGCGTTCGGCCTGAACCAGCCGTTCCGACTGGATCTGGACCAGCCGTTCCAGGTTGGTCGTATATTCGCGGACTTGGCGCCGAAGGCCGATTTTTTCCCGAGCCCGGCTTAGGGCCACGTCCAACATTTCGTCGTCGATGGGTTTGGTGATGAAGTCCGTGGCCTGGTGCTTGAGGCTCAAAATGGCCAGGTCCATATCCCCGTGACCGGTGATCATGATGACTTCGGTTTCGGGGTTCCGGATTTTAATGGCTTTCAGCAGGTCGATGCCGCTCATGCCGGGCATCTTGATGTCGGTCAGAACAATGGGCGGTGCTTCCTCGTCGTACAGCCGGAGGGCCTCTTCGGCGCTGGCGGCGGTGAAAACCCGGTATCCCGCGTCGGCCAGGGAAATTTTCAGGACCTTGCGGATGCCCTCTTCGTCATCGACCAGGAGAATGGTTTCGTCCATGAAATCCCCGTTCGCGGGAGGGGGTCGCCGGTTTTCCAGGACATGCTCCAAACCGTCAAGGCGGTCAGGAGGTTTCGGGACCTTTGGATGGGGCGGAGGACGTCCCGGGTTCCGGCTCCGTGGGAGAATCGACCGGGGGACCGATGATCGCCGCCACCTTGCGGAGCAACACTTCGGGGGCCGGTGGTTTTTCGATATAGGCTTCGGGTTCTGGCAAGCGAGGCCCGGGACCCAGGTTCATCATGGCCAGGGAATGGGCGAAGGTCCGGCCTTCGACCGCGGACAGAACGATCACCGGAGTCGAAGCGAGGTCCGGGTCGGACCTCAGTTGCCGATACATGGGCACCCCACCCTCCCCCGGCATCATCACGTCCAGGATAATCAGGTCGGGCCGGAGTTCCCGGGCTTTCTTCAATCCTTCGCGGCCATCCCGAGCGGTTACCGCCCGATACCCGCCGGACGTAAGAAGCGCGGAGAGGAAAAATCTCAGATGCGGCTCATCGTCCACGGCCAGGACGGTTTTAGGGTTCATGGTCCTCCTCGACCGGGGGTCAGGCGGCCGGGGCTTCACCCTTCGGAGCACGGCTCACGCTGGCCACGGGGCATGAAGCCCGCAAAACCACCTGTTCCACGGTGCTGCCCAGCTCGGCCTCCTCGGGGTCCACGTCCCGGGCATGGTGGGCCATGACGATAAGGTCGCCCTGTTTTTCCCGAGCGTATTTCAATACTTCCACGTACGGAATGCCTTCCCAGATTTCGATTTCGTAATTGTCGAAATCCCCCATATGGGAAATGTACAGGTCCTTCATCTTATATTTGGCTTTTTCGATCAGCTTTTCAATATCCCTCTGGTCCTGCACCCGGCCGGCCATGTCGGCCCCGATATCCACGGCGTGGAACAAATACAGCTTGCAGCCGATCTCCCTGGCCACCTTGAGGGCGAACTGGAAGGCCTGATCGGCCGCCTTGGAAAAATCGGTTCCGAAAATGATATTGGAAAAATACCACCAGCAGGTGGTGCAGGGGCGGCTGATGATCAGAACGGGGCACCGGGCGCTCTTAGTCACTTTGCGCATGGTGGACCCGGTGATGTTGCGGTACCGGGCCGCGCCGGGGTCTTCCTGGCGGGCATGAGCGCCCATGACCATCAGGTCAATGCCTTCGGACCGGGCGAACCGTAGGATTTCCGTGGAGGGAATCCCCACCCGGGTGACCAATTGGGCGCCGGGCAGGTCTTTGATCTGCTTCTCATACGTGTTCTTCATTTCCTCGACGACCCAGGATTCGTATTCGGAATCCAGCTCTTCGGTCTGGCCGGAGCGCATATCGGTCACGAAGGTGCTGAAGCCCCGGGTGGGCATGCCGTACACGTGAAGGACATACAACTGGGCGTTGTACTTTTTCGCCAGATCGAAGGCCACTTTGGCGGCGTCATCACAGACGGGCGAGGCGGTCGTGGCGAATAAGATTTTTTTGAACATCCCTTGGCTACCTCCTGATCGCGCACGTTACGGGAGCACCGTGGAAACCGAGCTGCCACTGGGTGGCATCGATGAATTCGAACAGGGTGAAAACGGTTTCAAACTCAAGCACATCCACCTGGTCGCCGAAAACCACGTGCCTCAGCCCCCCCAGTTTCAAGGGCGTATCCAGCAGCTTATCGAGGCGCCAAGCCTTGATTTCCACCGCCCGGCCTTCGAACACCCCCTGGAGAGTGGTAAAAACTTCCAGGCGGGGTTTCCCGGGAAAACCAATCATTTCAATGGTTTTACCGATCTCCAGGTAGTCGAGCCCCGCCGGCGGACCACCGCCTTCGGGCTCGGCCCGGTACGTTTCCAGAAAGTCTTGAAAAAAAGGGCTCAACTGAGCCAAGGGGGGGTACCGGTCAATCATCCGGAAAAAACCTCTGAGCAGGTACCCCTCTTCAAGCTGGATGGGCAGGGCCAGGCGCCGAAGAACGGTTTCAGCCGTCACCAAGCGGCCCGCCTGAATGCCTCCATCCGCCATGAGGGTGATCCGTTCCATCCCCCTCCCCTCGCCTTAACGGCCGATCCCGGTTTCCCTTTCC
>JAGVGV010000651.1 GCA_020056895.1 Deltaproteobacteria bacterium | reverse complement strand
TCTTCCGATCTCCGATGCTCCGGGCGGCCAGGGCGACCACGCTGTATCCGGTGAGGCCGTCGAAGCCCAGGCCGTGAAGATGGAAGACATCCCAGGAAGGCAACAGGGTCTTGCCGCCCCGGTCGTTGCTCACCTCGTACACGAGGAGACCGTCATCGTCCCTTTTGACCTCGACCCGGTCCGGGGAGATCGGCCAGAGGGCCACCGGCCGGTTGGCCAAGTCCCGCTCGATCTCGGCGTACCCGTTCCCCCACAGCAAGGCCCAACCGACCATGGTTTCCCGCCAGGCATAGGCCATGGTTTCGGGGTTGGGGACCCGGTGGAGGAGCATGGGGATCGTGCCGGTATGGACCCGCTGTTTCCTATCCTGGGCATCCACCTGATACACATGCCAGGCCAGCCCGGCGATGGCCTGGGAGATGTACGAGACCGCCCGGAAGACCGCGGCGAACTGGAGGGCCGTGTCATGATCGACTCGCATGCCGGCCACCCGCCGAGGCACCCAGGCGAACCAGGCTTCGCGGCCGGGATGCTTCGTTGGGGCCGTCCGGCGGGCGAACAAGCGTTTCAGCCAACCGATCATAGGGAGACCAAGCCTCGCTCTTCGTACACCGACCGTTCCGGGGTCTGATGCCGGATGGCCCGATCCAAACCCATGATCAGGGCCACCATGCCGTCGATCTTTTCGGTGCTCTTCGATTTGTCCGGTTTGAAGTTCCCGGCGGGGTCCTGACGGACGACCATGTTGTCGGCCATCCAGCGGAGGACAGGGTTCCCGCCATGTTGGATGCGGCCCGCAAGGACCAGGTTCAGGAGTTCCTTGGTCGGCGGGCTCATGGAGGCGTACCCCTGACCGAAGGCCATCACTGTCAAGCCGCTGTCCTGGAGGTCCTGGGCGATCTGCGTAGACCCCCAACGGTCAAAAGCGATCTCCTTCAAGTCAAACCGAATGGCCACCTTGTCGATGGTTTTGAAAATCGCTTTGTAGTCGATCACGTCCCCAGGGGTGGCCTCGATCAAACCGGCCCGGACCCACATTTCGTATGGCACACGGTCTTTCCGGGACCGCTCGCGCATGCCTTCTTCCGGAATCCAAAAATAGGGCAGGGCGATGAACGGATCATCCTCGCCGGCCGGCGGAAATACCAGGACCAGGGCGGCGATGTCCGTGGTCGAGGCCAGGTCCAGGCCGCCGTAGCAGGTCCGACCGGTGAGGGGTTCGAGGTCGATCCGGCCCCGGTCGCAAGCGTCCCAGCGGTCCATGGGCAGCCACCGGGTTTCCTGTCGGGTCCACTGGTTCAAATACAGCCGACGGAAGGTGTTCTCCAAGGCCGGGGTCTCCAGGGCTTTGCGGAACGAGGCCCGCATTTCTTCGAGGCTCCGGAAGTCCCCCAGGGCGGGGTTGGCCTTGTGCCAGTTCGCCTCGTCTTTCCAGTCGGCTTCTTCGTCGGCGCTGTAGCCCAAGTTTACCAAGTTCTTTTGTGAAATGGAAATTTTATAGGTGTTTTCATTTTTCTGAATTTGTAACTTGTTGAAATTATTGGATGTGGTATGGAAAAATTCAAAATGTAGTGCCCAAACAAGAAAATTTCTTGTTGACAAAAGCCGCCCCTTCGTTTATCCTCCCAAAGCATGTTCATTCGTGAAATCAAAAAAAGGGACCGCGCCGGAACCCCCGCATACTCATACCACCGACTCGTCGAATCCGTCCGCACCCCCAGCGGACCCCGGCAGCATACCCTTTTAGAGCTCGGGTCCCTCGAACTCGACCCCAACACTGGAAAACCCTGGCCAACCGCATCGAGGAAATCCTCAGCGGCCAAGCCAATTTCCAGCCGCCTCCCGCCCCCATCGAAGACCTCGCCCAGCACTTCGCCCTCCTGCTCCAGCGGAAAAACCGGCAAGACCGGCGGGAGCAAACCACTCCGACGGAACAAGCCATTCCAGAACCCGAACTGGAAACCGTCGATCTGGCCAGCGTCACTTCAAGGGAAATCCGAACCATTGGCGGCGAATCCCTGTCCGTATGGGCTTTTAAACAGCTTGGCTTATCCCAGCTATTGTCCGAAGCGGGTTTCCGGGAAGATAAAATTCACCAGGCCGCGCTGCTCATCATCGGCCGGTTGCTTCACCCCGGAAGCGAGCGCGAAACCGCCTGGTGGGGCCGGGAAGCCAGCGGCCTGGAAGAACTCCTCGGCGCCGACTTCCAGCACCTGTCCAACAACGCCCTGTATCGGTTGTCCGACCAACTCATCGCGGCCAAAGAGGCCATCGAAAGCGGTCTGGCGGCCCGGGAACGGGATTGGTTCGGCTTGCGGGAAAAGATCATTTTATATGATCTTACCAATAGTTACATCGAAGGCCAGGCGGCCGGTTCGGCCTTCGCCCGGCACGGCCATTCCAAGGAAAAACGAACCGACCGGCCCCTGGTCACCCTGGCCCTGGTCCTGGACGAGGACGGATTCCCGAAAGCCAGCCGAGTCTTTCCCGGGAACGTGAGCGAACCGGCCACGCTCTTCGATCTGATCAATCAACTCAATCCATTGGAATCATTCTCGAATCAACGGCCGACCGTGGTCATCGACGCGGGCATTTCCACCGAAGACAACCTGGCCCGCCTGCGCCTCGCCGGCTACCGTTACATTTGCGTAAGACTTAGTCGTCCCAAGGAAATTCCCGCCGACGGGCTGGTCGTTATCCGGGAGGACGAGGACCGCCGGCTTCAGGTCCAAAAGTAATTTTTGAACGGCGAGGTCCGGCTCTTTTGTCAAAGCGCGGGCCGCCCAAAAAAGGAGGCCTCGATCCGGAGCCGGATGCCACAGCGTTTCGAGGCGGGCTTGGAGGCCATCGCCGCGTCGTTGAAAAAACCAAATGGAATCAAGGATTATGACCGGATCATGATCCGTTTGGGCCAGTTGAAGGAGAAATACCCGGCCGCAGCCCGTTTTTATCAAATCGACGTGGAGGAAGGGGACGGCCTGGCCCGGTCGATCACGTGGAAGGTCAACAATGACGAGGCGTTGGCGGCCCGTTTCGCCGGCGCGTATTATCTCCGCTCGGACCGGA
>JAGVGV010000177.1 GCA_020056895.1 Deltaproteobacteria bacterium | reverse complement strand
TGTGAGGAAAAACAGGCCCAGGCCCATGGCCAGAAACGCTGTATCCCGAAGGAAATACCAGGCCATGGAGGAAGGTTCCGACGCCTGAGTGCTGAAGCAGCCGCATTGGATGTTCAGCCCTCGGGCCAGGTTGATCAGAAGCGACAGCCAAAAAACGCCCAGCAGGGTAAGGGCCAGGGTCACGGTTCCCGGGCTCCAGCGCCCAAGGATCAACAGGATTCCAAGAACCAGTTCGACCCAAGGAAGGACGACCGAAAGCAGGCCGATCCAGGTTCCGGGCAACAACTGGTAGTTGGATACAATCTCGGCGAACGCTTCGGGATGAAGGATTTTATCGTAACTGGCGAACAGAAAAATGCCGCCCAGAACGATCCGGAGGAGCCATTCAACCTTATCGCGCCGGGTCATGACGCCCCCTGGGCCACGGGCAGACCGGCGCTCGACCACAAGGTCCAGCCGTTCACCAAAACCCGGACGTTGGTGAAGCCTTTGGCCTGAAGCGCCAAAGCCAAGTCATGGCTCAAGGCGCAGGTGTCCCCATCGCAGTAGGTGACAATGGCCCCGTTTTTGGGGGTCTCAGCCAACACCGCCGAAAACCGGGTTTCAGCGTCCTCCAAAGGAAGGCTCCGGGCGTTTTGAATGTGCCCGACTTCGTACCAAACCTGCGGCCGAGCGTCTAAAAACACCGCGCCGCCCGAAGCATGGAGGATTTTGGCTTCATCCAGGGAGATGACGCCCCCTCCGCCTTCTGGATGGGACAATCGGGCCTGAACCGACCAATCTTTCGCCAGGGGAAGGCCGGCCGGCCGGAAATGATTGACGGCCAGGCCGATGGCCCCTGAAAGAAGAACCACCAGAACAGCCTGGCCCGCGGCTTTTCTGAAAAATGAAGACACGTGGCTCATGATTTTTCAAACCTCGGGAACGGGTCATGATCCGTTATCTGGACCCAAAGGGTCTCGGTTCACTGGGCCACGGAGGCACAGCGTCGTGACATCAGAACCCGGAGGAGATCAAATCAACCAGCTGGATTTGGCCAGAAAACGTTTTAAAAAAGAAATGTTGGGCGGGTGTTGCGGTCGGATGAAGAGCGCGTTTCGGTCGAGGACAATACTCCAGGCTTCCGGCTGGGGCCCTTTTGACTCAAGGTCCGGAAAGGATTCGGGCGGGATAAACCCGCCTGCTTTCCCGGTGTGATGGGGGATGCACCGGCAGGCCCCGCCCGGGTCCTTCATCGGCTCGGGAGGGGAGGCGTTTTCCCGGGAGCAGCCCGGATGGCTGGGGGAAAGGGCTTCAAAGCCCATCCGTTCGCCGCCTTTTCCGCTGGAACAGGCCGAAGAACAGGCCATGGCGGTCGCGCTGACGGCGGTTGCCGCCAACGCGATCACCCAGACCAACAAGATCACCTTCAGCCGATATCGGAGCAAATCGACCGCCCTTTTCCGATAGGTTCCCAAAACCGTCCTACGGATTCTACACGATGAGCGGAGATGAGTTCAACCCTATTTTACCCCCTCCGGCGGGCAGGTCACGTGGCAGACGCCCACCGGAGTTTGGACGGCGTAGGGGAAATATTTCCGTTTGAACCACAATGCCACGTTTACCAGGCCGATGAGCACCGGCACCTCGACCAAAGGCCCGATCACGGCGGCGAAGGCCTGGCCCGAATCGATCCCGAAGACCGCCACGGCCACGGCGATGGCCAGTTCGAAGTTGTTCGACGCGGCGGTGAAGCTCAGGGTGGTGGATTGTTCGTACGTGGCCCCCACTTTCATCGACATGACAAACGATACGAAAAACATGATCAAAAAGTAGATGCACAAGGGGATCGCCACCCGGACCACGTCCAGCGGCAGGGAAACGATGTATTCCCCTTTCAGCGAAAACATCACCAGAATGGTAAACAACAGAGCGATCAGGGTAATCGGGCTGATGCGGGGGATAAACGATTTTTCGTACCATTCGATCCCCTTGGTCTTCAAGCCCACCACTCGGGTAATCACACCGGCGATGAACGGGACGCCCAGATAGATGAATACGCTTTTGGCGATCTGGCCGATGGATATCCGCACTTCCAGGCCCGTCAAACCCAGCATGGGGGGCAAAACAGTGATGAACAGGTACGCGTACACCGAAAAAAACAGCACCTGGAAGATCGAGTTGAAGGCTACCAGGCCGGCGCAGTATTCACGGTCGCCCGACGCCAGATCGTTCCAAACGATGACCATGGCGATGCACCGGGCCAGGCCGATCAGGATCAGGCCGGACATGTATTCGGGCCGGCCCGAAAGAAACAGAACGGCCAATAAAAACATCAGGATCGGACCGATGACCCAGTTCTGGACCAGGGACAGGGCCAGCACCTTCACATCCCGGAACACGAACCCCAGCTTTTCGTATTTCACCTTGGCCAGGGGCGGGTACATCATCAGGATCAAGCCGATGGCGATGGGGATATTGGTGGTATCCACCTGAAAAAGGTTGATGAACCGGTTCAGGCCGGGGACCAGGTATCCGGCGCCCACGCCGATGAACATGGCCAGAAAAATCCACAGAGTCAAAAAGCGGTCCAGAAAGGACAGGCGCTTCAAGGTCGATTCGCCGGACATGAATATCTCCTTGAAATGATAATTATTTCAATTCATTCAGCCATTCGTCGATCTTGTCCCGGATCTGGTCGCGAACGCCCCGGAGCTGGTCCAGGATTTCCTCTTCGGAACCGGTGAACGAGGACGGGTCGGGGAAGCCCCAGTGAAGCCGGTTCGTCAGGCCGGGCACGTACGGGCATTTTTCCCCTTGGGCGCCGTCGCACACCGTGACCACGGTATCGAAGGTTTGCCCCTGATCAAACAGGTCGAACACGTTTTTCACCGTGTGATCCGAAAGGTCCAGCCCGATCTCCTTCATCACCGTGACCACCCGGGGGTTCAGGCGGCCCGGTTCCAGTCCGGCGCTGGCTGCATCGAACCGGTCCCCGGCTTTGGCTCGCAGAAAGGCTTCAGCCATTTGGCTTCGGGCGCTGTTGTGTACGCACACGAACAAAACGCGCTGTTTATCGGTCATGACCCTTCTCCTTTTTCCGCGATCATCGCCAAACCGGTTGATTCAGGCGTCCAGATTGAAGCCGGCCAGGTACCGTTCCAGCCGGCTCCGGACATCATCCGCCAAAACCGGACAATCCTCGGCGCCCCGAGCTCCCTCGGCCATCAAGGCGGCCATGGGCAGGCAGCCGTTTTGGCCGCACCGGCGGCAGGCCGGGTCCCGGGGCAACAAGCGGACGATGTCGATAATTTTGGGCAATTCCCGCGATTCGTAGGATGGATTGAGGTCCGCCCGGTGGTCCCAGGTGTCGTTGATCTCCCGGATCAGCCAGCCCAATATGCGGTCCGCTTCCTCTTCGTCGGCAATGGCGTTCACCGCGATCCGGTCGCCGTGGATGGTGATCAACCGGCCATGGACCTTGAAGGTGACGGACGGTGGATCCGCCACGTACCGAAACCCGCCCCAGGCCGCGTTCAAGTACGGCAACACGGGGCCAACGTTCTGATCCAACTGAGCAATCATATGAAGCGACTGGAAATTCGGGTTGCATTCGGGCCGGAACAGGGTCCGGTTCCAGGACGTTAGCAACATCATCGCCTCCTCGGAGAACGACGCCATCAGCCGTCCTCCCCTAAACGATATGGTTCAGCCGCACAGGTCTTCGCGCCGGATCATGGGCAGCCGGGCCAGAAGAGCCCGGAGGCCGGGGTCGTGGTCCACCCATTCGGGCAGCCGGGCCAGGAGTTCGGCGGCCGGCCCGCCCGGTTCAACGATCAAACGGTAGTTGACCCAAGCCCCCTCTTTCCGGGACCCGACAATCCCGGCGTTTTCAAGCGTTTTCAGATGATTGGAAACCGT
>JAGVGV010000197.1 GCA_020056895.1 Deltaproteobacteria bacterium | reverse complement strand
CGTATTTGGCGGTCGGGCCGCTGGGAGCCGTATTTTTCCAGAAAATGGCTGACCAGGAGGGGCAGGTCGTCCAGCCGGGCCCGGAGTGGAGGAATGGGCAGATGGACCACGTTCAACCGGTAAAAAAGGTCTTCCCGGAACCGCCCGGCGGCCACTTCCTTTTTGAGGTCCCGATTGGTGGCCGCGATCACTCGGACATCCACGTCGATGGTGACCATCCCGCCCACCCGTTCGAAGCGCCGTTCCTGGAGAACCCTTAGGAGTTTGGCCTGAAGGTTGGTGGACATTTCGCCGATTTCGTCCAGGAACAAGGTGCCCCCGCCGGCCAGTTCGAACCGGCCCTTGCGGGTTTGGCGGGCGTCGGTAAAGGCGCCTCGTTCGTGGCCGAAGAGTTCGCTTTCCAACAGGGTTTCGGCCAAAGCCGAACAGTTCACCGCCACGAAGGGGCCGCCGGCCCGGGACCCGGTATAGTGAACCGCCTTGGCGATCAGTTCCTTGCCCGTGCCCGATTCCCCCGTGATCAACACGTTGGCTCGAGTGTCGGCCACTTTTTCGATCAGGCGGAAGATATCGGTCATGGGCCGGCTTTTGCCCACCAGGCTGCCGAAGTGGTGACGTTCCTGAAGGGCCTGGACGAGCTGCCGGTTTTCCCGCTGGAGCCGCCCCAGTTCCAGGGCTTTGTGGATGGTCCGTAAAAGGTCTTCGTTCTTGAACGGCTTGGTCAGATAGTCGAAGGCGCCCAGCTTCATGGCCTGAACGGCCCGCTCGACCGTGCCGTGGGCCGTCATCAGAATGATCGGAAGGTCCGGCCGGGTCTGGCGGACTCGATCCAAAAGCTCGATGCCGTCCAGGCCGGGCATGGTCATATCGGTCACCACCAGGTCCAGATCCTCGTCGATCAGCCCCAGGGCCTCTTCGGCGCTGGCGGCCGTTTGAACCTGGTATCCCTGGCCGGTCAACAGGGCTTCCAGAATGACCAGATAATTTTTTTCGTCGTCCACGACGAGCAGGCGTTCCATACCCCTTACCCCGGAAGCGGGCGCTTGGAGCCCTTCCCCCTCATTGGTCTTTTTCCGTCCCCGTCGATTCCGGAGGTCCCCAATCCCCCGGGAGCAACGAAGCTGGGCCCGGTCAGGCCGGATGGACGGGCAGCCGGATGATCAACCGTGTGCCGCCGTCCTGGGCCGCTTCAATGGCCACCTGGCCCCGGTGGCTGTCCACGATATTTTTAACGATGGCCAATCCCAGCCCGGACCCCCGATTTTTGGTGGTGAAAAAAGGCGTGAAGACCTGAGCCGCCGCCGCCGGATCGACGCCCGCGCCGGTATCGGCCACCACGATCTCGGCCAGGGCGGGACTCTGCCCGTTACCGGCCGCCGGCCGGGTGGTCACGGTCAACAGGCCTCCTTCGGGCATGGCCTGAACGGCGTTGATGAACAGGTTCAAAAAGGCCCGGTACAACAGATCGGGGTCCGCTTCGATGGTCTGGTCCAAATCGTAATCCCTGGCCACCTCGATGCCTTCCTTGTCCAGCACCGGTCCCAGGAAAGCCAGGTTCTGCTCCAGAACGTCCTCGACCCGGCAGGGTTGGATTCTTGGCGCCTGAGGCCGGGCAAAATCCAGAAATTCGGTGACGATGGCCCCCAGCCGGCGGGATTCCTCGACAATGACCGAAGCCAGCCGGTCGTTCGGTTCATACTTGCGGAACCGCTCTTCAAGCAGTTCGGCCGTGCTGCTGATAATGCCCAGGGGGTTCCGGATTTCGTGGGAAACGGCGGCCACCATCTGGCCCAGGTTGGCCAGCCGTTCGGACTGGTGGAGCCGGTCCTGGAGTTTCCGGCGTTCCTCGTTCCTCCGGTCAATGATCCGTTCGCCCCGGAGAAGAATCTGCCGCAAAATGAAAAAAAGGACCACGTTGAACCCGAGGCCAATGGCCAGGCTGCCCCATTGAAACCGGGTGATTTCGGCGTATTCCTGGCTGAGGTCCTGATGGATTTCGAAAACGCCCAAAATCTTGCCCACCGCGCCTTCAAACTGCTTTTCGGCTCGGAACGGCGTGTAGGTCCTAAGGGCGTACGTTTGGCCCAGGTTGAACAAGCCGCCGCCCGGGCGAAGGTCCAGCCGGGAAAAAGCCCGCCCGGTCAGGGCTTCGCGAAACCCGGGTTCGTCCGTCCGGATGGTGCCGGCCCGGTTCGGTTCGGTGCTGTACACCAGGTTGCCTTCCAGGTCGTACATGTTCACCACTTCCACGTTTAAACTGTGGATGGTGTTCCGGACCACGGTGTCGAGCTGTTTGTACTGCTGAGGTTCCCGCAAACGGATCCGGCCGTCCCGCAGGGCCACGGGGACCACGAACTGAAGAAAGACCTGGTGGTTGAGGTTGTCGCCCAACAAGAGGCCGTAGTCTTCACTTTTGCTCAAGGCCAGGTCCTTGGCCTGGGACGAAATGAAAAGGGTGAGCAAAAGAGTGAACACCAGGATAACGGTGAAGCCGGTATAGGAAAAATATTTGACCAGCCGGAAAGGCCGCCCCAGTTCGGGGCTATCCAGCGAATCGGGCGGGCTTGAAGCCCGCCCGTCCATCTGGGGTTCCATTGGGTCGGTCGACGTAGGGTCCGGAAAGGTCATGACGGTAGGACGGTTTTCTTTTTGGGCGGCGCTTGTTTTTCGAATTCCGCCCGGTACGATTCATACCCCGGCCGGCCCATCAGGCCGTATGTGTATTTTTTGCTGGCTTCCACGCCCGGTTGATCCAGAGGGTCCACGCCGTACAAATACCCGCTGGCCACCGTGGCCACTTCCATCATGAACAGGAAATACCCCACCGACGCGGGGGTGATCTTGGGGATTCGAAGGGTCATATTCGGCCGCCCCGCGCCGGCCAGAGCCCGGGCCGTGCCGGCCTGTTCGGCCAGAATCAGTTCGGAAAGGGTCCGGCCGCCCAAATACGCCAGGCTGGGGCGGTCCTTGAACACGGTGGGGATGCGGATATCCTGGCGGTACGTTTCGGGGGCGATGAACACCACCACCTTGTCCTGAGGCCCTTCCATGTACAGTTGCAACTGGGAATGCTGGTCGGTGGCGCCCACGGCTTTCACCGGAGTCTGCCCGGCCATCACCACCCGGCCGTCGGTGCTGTTTTTTTTGCCCAGGGATTCGGCCCACAGTTGGTTGAACCAGTCCGCCGTTTCCGCCAGGGCATCGGCGTAAGGCATCATCACCAGGATGGACCGGCCTTTGCGTTCCCGCAAAAGGAAGGTTAACGCGGCGAAGAGGTACGCCGGATTGGCCCAGAGATTGGGCCGGGCGCAGTCCTCCGCGGCCAGAGCCGCGCCCCGAAGAAGTTCGGCCACGTTCACTCCGGCCACGGCCAAAGGCAAGAGCCCCACCGGAGTCAGCACCGAAAAGCGGCCGCCCACGCCCGGGGGTACGTCGAAAGCCGGGATGTCCAGTTCCTGGGACAATTCCCGCAAAATGCCTTCCTGGGGGTCCGTAGTGATGACCAGATGGTCCTTGAGGCCCGATTTGCCCAGGCTCCGGCGAAGCTGATCGTACACGATCATGAACTGGCTCATGGTTTCGGCCGTGGATCCGGATTTGCTGATCACGTTGAACGCCGCCCGCCGTTGATCCACCAGGCTCAACAGGGCGCCGATGCCTTCCGGGTCCACGTTGTCGGCCACGAACAGCCGGGGATAACGCCGTT
>JAGVGV010000585.1 GCA_020056895.1 Deltaproteobacteria bacterium | reverse complement strand
TTCCCCCGCACCCCCTCCCAAACTTTATAACACTCGCGCCAGCCTATATAAGAAGGTAGATTGGGTATCAAACCCATTACAGGAGGCGCCATGCGGATCGTTCCCTTGGGCGTATTGATTTCCGGCGGCGGGTCCAACCTGCAAGCCATCATTGACCAAATCGAGGCCGGCCGCCTGTCCGCCGCCGTTCGCGTGGTGATTTCCAACGTTCCCGATGCCGGCGGCCTGAAACGGGCCGAACGCCATGGCCTCGCCCGACAGGTGGTCGATCACCGCCTGTTCCCGTCCCGCCAGGACTTCGAAGCCGAATTGGTCCGGATTCTCAACGAACACGGCGTCGAATTGGTGATCCTGGCCGGATTCATGCGGCTGGTCGGCCCGAGCCTTTTATCCGCTTTTCCCAACCGGATCATGAACATCCACCCCGCGTTGCTCCCATCGTTTCCCGGCGTCCATGTCTGGCAAAACGAAGTGGACCACGGCGTCAAGCTGGCCGGCTGCACCGTTCATTTCGTGGACCAGGGCACTGATTCCGGCCCCATTATCATCCAGGCCGCCGTGCCCGTGCTCGACGACGACGACGCCGATGGGTTGGCCGCCCGGATTCTGGCTCAGGAACACCGGATTTTTTCCAAGGCCATCCAGCTTTACGCCGAAGACCGGTTGGAAGTGACCGGCCGCCGGGTGCATATCCGGGGGGTGGACCCGAACGCGGGCCGGGGAGTGCTGATCCACCCGCCCCTCGAGGCCTGAAACCATGGCCGGTTCCGGTATCATTCTGGTGAGCGCCTGCCTGGTCGGACGGCCCGCCCGGTACGACGGCCGGTTCCTGGATACAACGGATTTTTTGGCTTTTCTGGAAGGTAAACGGTGGATCGCCGTTTGCCCGGAAATGCTGGGAGGGCTCGGCTGGCCCCGCCCCCCGGCGGACCTGGAAGGCGGAGACGGATACGACGTTCTGGCCGGCCGGGCCCGGGTGATCAACGCGGAGGGCGTGGATCAGACCAGGGAATTCATCCGGGGCGCCCAAGCGGTGCTGGATATGGCCCTAAGCCTTGACGTTCAGGCGGTGTATCTGAAGGACCGGTCCCCTTCCTGCGGCGTCCATCCCATGGTGGATGAACGGGGCCGCCGCCGGGGCCGTGGCGTTCTGGCCGCCCTGCTGGCCGAAAACGGCCTTCCGATCATCGAAGTAGTGGGCAAAAAACGAAGCGAACCGAAATAGGTTCCATCCGATTCGCCCGGAAGGCAGAAAGGACGAGGCGTGCCTCGCCCAAAAAAGGATCGGTCGGGCGCGGCATGCCGCGCCCCTACGTCTACTACCTAATTACAGTCATCGATATTCCTTCGATTAACGCTTGGTTTGAAACGGAAGTGGTGTTAAAACGTGAGAACTATCGAGAAACGCTATAGGTATTTAAAGGATTTATGGATTGGATTTTCCCCGCCGGCGAAGCGTCCAGAGGTTATAGAACTATTTAGGGATGGGTTCCAAAAACCACCCGCATTCATTCCCTATATGCTGAAAATTTTTAATGGTTGGCCGCTTGGTTCGAACCCGCCCAAAATAAGGAGTTTGACCTTGGGGCGAGGAGGAGGGGGAAAGCCAACCGGAGGAATACTAAAGGTATTTTGAGGATTGGGTTTTCCCCTCCGACGAAGCATCCAGGGTCAAAGAACTATTTTGGGTTGGGTTCGCTTTATCCAACCAGGTGCCGGGACACCTGCGTCACATAATCGCGGATGCCTTCGGTCACCTCGTCGGCCACCTGATCGAACCGGAGCCCCAGGGCGATGCCGCCGGTCATGGGGGTTTGGTTCATGACCGTGCAGCCGAAATCGTGCACGCCTTCGCGGCCCACGATCTGGAAGGAAACGGTTACGTTTTTCGCCTGGTTGAAATCGGGTGGTTGGGAATGTTGGGAGGGATCGAAACGGAACCGGCACCCGCCGGCGGATAGGTCGACCACAATGCCTTCAATGCTCTGGCCCGCGGCCTGGAGCACGGCGGGCACCAGGAAATCCACCCGCTGGGACTCCCGCAATACGTGGGTTTCCACGCTTTCCGGGTACGACAAAACAACCAGGATCAGCTTTTTTTTGTACACATAGCCCATCACCTGGGACTGAAAGCCGAACACCGTGCCGTCGGCGATGAACTTGATGACCAGCCGGTTGCCTTCGTACAGGTGGTCTTCGATGGGCGCCGAGGCCGGAAACCGCAAAATCACGTATCCGCCCGCCTCCTGGCCCACGTATAGCCCCTTGAGCGCCCGGGTTTCGTTGAAAAACGTGGCCAGCATCACCGTTCCCAGGGCAACGCCGAGCCGGGTGGGTTTGGCCGGTCGGCCGTTTTCATCGGCGGGCATCTTTTCCCCTTCCCCCTTCATCCCAGGCGCTTTGTTACTCGACAGTATAACATTTTCCCGCCGCCCGCCCCAAGGTCCCTCGAAGGTTCATGCTAATGATTCCGTCTTGGGTGGCAAGGGTGGAGCCAGAGCGCCGTTTGGGCTTTTATTGGCTTCAACCTTTAGGCTTTCAGCTGTCAGCGCTCAGCTATCAGCTTATAAGGAAGTAATGCGTTCATCAGGAAAATCAAATTAAATCCGAATTCTTTCCTTATTAGCTGACAGCTGACGGCTGATCGCTGACAGCTTCTTCCAACGGCCCGAACGATGGGCGAAGCCAGGGATACCTCCAACCACTACCCCCCGTAACGAAACGGTTACGGATCATTCCCGGATCCGGGCGTATCCTCGGCTCAGCACATCCCGGCCGGACGGGTCCGCCACATGGAACCACCGGTCCGGACCGCGACGGCCGTCCAGCACCATGTTGAGGGCGTCGCCGGGAAAGACCATGCCGGTGAACCGGGCGGAGAGGCGGTCCAGCCGCTCCGGGTCGCCGCCGGCTTCCCGATCCACCAGTTCCCGGGCGGCCAGAGCCAGGGTGGCGGTCCCCTGAACGATCACTCCGGGGAGCCCCACGGCCTTGGCGAAGGCCGGCGAGGTGTGGATGGGGAAATGGATGTCGGCCGCGATGTCGTACCGCCAGGGCAACAGGGAATCCGCCAGGATCGGAATGTTCCAGACGGCGGACGCGGATTCCGGAGGCTCGGGAGGCCGGGGCGCGTCCAATCCCCGGCCGCCTTCCTCTTTCAACCCCACGCCGCGAAACAGGGCCGCCGTCCATTCGGTGAACACCAGCCGGCCCTCGGCGTCGAACGCCTGGTACTGGGCCGTAATCCGGGTTCCGGACCGGCCGGCAGTCAGGTCCGCCACCCGGCCTTCGATCTCCAGCCGTTCCCCGGGCCGGATCAGCCGCCGCCATTCGATGGTTTCGGAATGATGGACCATGGAGGCCAGGACTTCGCGGGGAAAATCGGGCAGTTGATCCGCCATTTCG
>JAGVGV010000094.1 GCA_020056895.1 Deltaproteobacteria bacterium | reverse complement strand
CGGGTCAGTTCCTCGATGGCCTTGTCCGTCCGGTCTTGAAGAATGTAATTGATCCCGCGCATGAAGGCGGCGTTGCCGACCACCCGGTCCTTGTCGGCGGCGCCGTTGGCCGGCGTTGGCCGGCGGCCTCCCCGGGCGGCGAAATACCCCAGCGCCAGCCCGAACAGGGCGGCCAGGAGAACGATCTGCAGGGGTGTGAGTTCCAGCCCCAGCCCCAGGTTGATCGGCGAAAACCACATGGTTCAGGAAGACCCCATAGGCGTTTTCCCTCCGGCCGGGCCGGAAGGTTCGCCGGTGATGGGCAGGTTTCTCAGTTCTTTCAATTCCGCTTCCAGGCGGCGCTGCAACACGTCTCTGAGTTTAATGCTTTTTTTCAGCCGTCGACGGTCCAGAAACCCCAAGGCATAGGCCAAGCCGAAGCCCATCCCGAAGGCGCCCACCAGAAGGATCGAAAGGGCCAGGGGCGGCGAGGCCGCGGAAAAAAGAAACAGATTCAGCCGGAGGGGTTCGGCGTGGGACAGGGCCGCCAGATTCTGGATGACGAACACCATGAACACCACGATCGAAACGCCCAGGCCCACAACCTTCAGGGTCCGCATGGGCTTCAATCCTCCAGCGCCCCGTAAAGGGGCAGCAACCGGTCATAGGTGGCCAGAATGTGTTCGGGCACCACCCGCACGTCGTCGAACACGGTCATGAAATTGGTATCGCCGTTCCACCGGGGCACGATGTGGAAGTGCATATGGGCTTCCACCCCAGCGCCGGCCACCCGGCCCAGGTTCAGCCCCACATTGAAGCCGTCGGGCTTGGAATGGCGCCTCAGGATGTCGATGGACCGTTCGACCTTGACCATCAGGTCGGCCATTTCGTCCCGGGTCAAGGCTCCCGGTTCGGCCGCGTGCCGCCGGGGGGCCACCAACAGGTGCATGTTGTTGTACGGATACCGGTTCATCATGACCATGCAGAGCCGGCCCACGAACAGGATCAGCCGTTCGCGGTCCGGACCGGCCTTGGATGGGTTTACGCAGAAGATGCACGATTGGTTTCGGGCGGCCTCGTCTTCGCCCAGAATATAGGTCATCCGCCAGGGGGCCCAGAGGTTTTTCATGGTTGTTCATGCTCCCCAAAAAAGATCGTAATCGAAGGGAGGGGACCGGTCCCCGAAAGTCAAAGGGCCAGGATTTCTCCGGTGATCGTTTCCCCCACGGTCAACAACCCCACGCTGGGCCCGCCGGAACCTCCGCTGACCGCGCCGGGGTTAAACCAGAGTTCCGAACCCGCCCGCCGGTTCATGGGCTGGTGGCTGTGGCCGAAAACCAGGCAGTCGATCTCTTCGAATTCACGGCGGATCATTTCCGCCAGACCCCGGGGGGATCCGAACCCGTGAATCAGGCCGATCCGAAAGGCCCCCGTGGTCACAACCCGTTTCACGGGCAGAGTCCGCGTTACTTCGGCCTGGTCCATGTTGCCCTGAACGGCCACCGCGCCGTATGCTTCCAGATAGGCCAGCACTTCGCCGGAAACGATGTCCCCCGCGTGCAGAATCAGGTCCACGCCTTTGAACCGGTGTTCGACAATGTCCTGAAGTTCCCGGGTGACCCGGCTCAGGTGGGTATCGGAAAGCACGCCGATTTTCATGACCACCCCCCGGTTTCAAAGGCTCTTGTCCCGAAATCCCCCCGGAATCCGAATCATCAGTGTAGCAAAATAGTTACGTTTGGATCAAGCCTTTTTGGGGGAGGGCCGTACACCTTCGGTGAAGGATGGCGCCGGACAAAAACGGACGGTGGACGGCCAATCGCTGACGGCCTGTGGGAAAAGCCAACTCTTTTCCAAATGGCTCACCTAGTCCACAAAGGCCGCCCGAAACGGAACCCTTACCCGATCCCGTTGAATTTCCTTGATTTCAATTGAATAATTATCTATAATTAAGGTGAATTCATCCCTGCCTGGGGTCTTTTTGAAAACAGGAGGCGCGAAAAATACCATGCGGTGCCCCAAATGTGGTTATAACAGCTTTGACCACAACGAAACCTGCCCCAAATGCAAAAAAAGCGTGATCGCCGTACGTGATCTGTTGGGGCTGCCGGATTTTGAACCGCAACCCACCACGTTCCTGATGCCCCTTCTGAGCGACGAGGCGCCCACCACCCAGGAAGAAAGGGATGATTTCCAACTGGATCACGCCGAGGAAGAGGATTCCTTCGCCGCTTCGGTGACCGAGGACGAGGATATATCCGTGGAGGAAGAACCCCCCATGGATGCCGGCGAGATCGAACTGACGCCCGAAGCCGACGACGATCTGGACATTTCCCTGGAAGAGGACCAGCCCAAGGCCGGAGCCAAGGAAGATTCGCACGAGATCGAATTCTCCCCCGAATTGTACGGGTTGTCGTCGGAACCCGCTCCGGCGCCCAAACCCGCCCCCAAACCGGCGCCCAAACCCGCCCATGACGAGCTGGAACTGGAACTCGAAATGGATGATGGCGGGCTGGACCTGCATATGGAATCGGAAGACAAGGGCAAGGCCATGTCTCTGGATGAAGGCCTGGCCGAAGCGTCCCGAATCCCCGCCCCCAAACCGGCGCCTAAGCCGGCGCCTAAGCCGGCGCCCAAGGCCGCGCCGCCCGAACCGGAATTCGAGCTGGAACTCGAAATGGAGTCCGAAGCCTCCACCTTGTCCGAAGATAAGGAAGAGGAATTGGACCTCGAGTTGGACCTCGATTCCGAACCCGCTACAACGGCGCCCAAAAAAGCCGCCGCCGCGTCCAAGGAGCTGGAACTGGAATTGGATGAGGACGAAGACGACGCGGCCACCATGGCCTATTCCGGCGCCGAGGAAGGCGACGAAGCCACGCTCATGATGGCCGGCGATGATGAACTCGAGTTGGACCTCGAAGAGGACACGCCGCTGACCGCCACCAAAACCAAGGAGATCAAGCCCCCCGCCAAGGGCAAGGGCGCCTTGGGCAAGGAAGATACGCTCAAGCTGGATCCGGACGACGAACTGGAATTGGAATTGGAAATGGACGATCTGGGTCCGGCTCCGGCCAAGCCCGCGCCCAAAGCCAGCGGGCCGGCCAAAAAGAATTTCGATCCCGGCGCCACCATGGTCATGCCGGCGGATGCGCCCATGCCTTCCCGTTCCGGCAAGGCCGCGCCGGCGTCTCAGGATGTATCCCTGGACGATCTGGAAATGGAAGTGGACGCGCTGGAAGCCGGACTGGGAGAAGATGACGGTTTGGATCTGGACGGCGATCTGGACCTGGAACTGGATTCCCTGTCGCTGGAACACAAATAGCCATACGCGCTTCGGGGTTTGGGGGGCGTTTCGGGGCATCACCCGGAACGCCCCTTCCCGTTTTATGGGCTCAGGCGGGATCGGCGGCCAATCCGGTGGGCGCCCATTTCGCCAGACGGCGGTGCTCAGGCGGCCGGCGGCCGTTGAAAAAACCGGCGGCCCGGGCGTACCGCCAGTCCTCCCACCATGTCTTGAAATCGTCGGGGTCTTTTCGCCAGCGGCGTATCAGCCGCCAGGGCGCCGTTTTCAGTTCCAATAGCGGCCCCAGCCATTCGGACGGATCCCGGAAGCATTCCCATTCGCATCGGCGGCAGTTCAAACGGACGCTGGGGTTCCGGACGGCCTGCACCAACGAACCCAGGTCTTCCCCACCCCGGTACCCGCAGGGGAACACTCGGCCTTTTTGGGCATCGATGAAAAAATAATCCACTCCGCCCCGGCAGGGATAGGCCGCCCTCCCAGCGCCGGACCCCCATTCTGAACCGGACCGGACCAGGGCCCGGAGGGAGGACCTTGGGCTGAACACCCGTATACGGGGCCGGAATTCCGGCAGCACATCGGCCAGGGATTGGAACAGGATGGTTTTTTCCAAAGGAGTGAAGTCCACCATGGCGTCGGTGGACGTGGCTTCGTACACCGCGTTCATACCCGAAGCCCCCGCCGGCCGGCTAGGAGATTCCTCCGCATCCAGGCTCATGGGGTAACAGGCGTTGACCATGGTGAACCCCAGGTCGATGACCCTGCGGTAAAAGGCTCGGAGCGCGTTTCGGCAGTCCCGGGCGAAGGCGGCCCGGGCTTGGCGTGATGGATAGGTTCCGCCATTGTCCATGCCCAGGGGATGGGGGCCTTGGATGAACCGGTTCAGGCCCACGTTGGCGCTGGGGTACAGACCGGCTTGGTGGAACCGGTCGAGGGCCTTTTCCATGCCGGCCGTCACGCCGGGGAGGCCCCGGTTTTTTTCGTGAACGGCCGGATCGGCCGAATCGATGCTGATCCAGAAGTTGCGCAAGGATGTACCGGCCAGGGCTTCGATCACCCGGCCCACCCGGTGGTCGAAATCCGGACCTTGGGGGTTTTTCAGGAAAAAGCCGTTCGTGCCGGTGCGGATATACCGGATGCCGGCGGCCGAGGCGTGGTGGATGGCGGCGGTCAGGTCATCCATGAACAGAAGCGGTTCGCCGCCGGTGAAGGAAAGAACCTGGATGCCCGAAGCGGCGGCCTGGTCGATCAACCCCTTGATTCGGTCCAGGGACAGACGGGACCGGGGGAAGGAATGGGAACGGCGCATGCCGCACTGGCGGCAGTCGGCGTTGCAGTGGTCGGTGAACTGAATCACCAGTTGGCACGGAGTCCGGTTCCGGCCAATGGCCCGCAAAAGGGCCCGCCAGTTGGGCCCGGGATGTTCAGGCGGCATGGGCTTTGTCCAACGGAACCGGATCGCCGGTAAAGGTGGGGACGGGCCGGGCGTACAGCCGCCATTGGTCCATGAAGGCGTGTTCAAAGGACCGTTGGGCCGCGTATTCCCTGGCCCTTTGCGCCATGTCGCGCAGTTTTTCCGGCGACCTAAGAAGTTGGAGCACGGCTTCGGCCAGGGCCATGGCGTTGTCTCCGGGGACCACCCAGCCGGTTTGGCCGGGCCGCATATTTTCCCTGGGGCCGCCGCCATCCGTAACCACCACGGGCAATCCCGAAGCCTGGGCTTCCAAAATCACGTTGCCAAAGGTATCGGTGGTGGAAGGGAAAACGAACAGGTCGGCCGCCGCGTACGCCGCCGCCAGATCGTCGCCGTCCAGGTACCCGGTGAACAGGCAAGGCCACCCCTTCAGTTCGGCGGCCATTTCTTCTCGGTACGGGCCGTCGCCCACCACCGCCAGAGTACATTCCGGCCGGACGGTCTGGATCGCGCGGAAGGCTTCGGCCAATTGGGCCAGGTTTTTTTCGCGGCTGACTCGGCCCACGTATAAAAGGACCAGGGAATCGGGGGGCAGCCCGTACCGGTGTTCGTAAAAATCGCCGCCGTGTCGGGGATGGAACCGGTCGGCGTCCACGCCCCGGGGGTACGGCGCCACTTTTTCGGCCGGCAGACCCTTGGCGATCAACTCCCGGCCGGTTTCCAACGAAGGCACGTACACGAAATCCATTTGGGCGTAGTACCAAATCACGAACCGCCAGGAATAGGCTTCCAGGGATTCATCCTTCGTCAGCCGGGCCGCGTATTGGGGGATGGCGGTGTGGTACGTTCCGGAAATGGGCAGCTTCAGGATTCGGGAAACGGCCAGGGCGGCCAGCCCCATGGGACCGGGGGTGGCGGAATGGATATGAGTGAATCCGGCCTCGTACACGTATTTGAGCATTTCAAGAAACGGCGGCACGGCCAGCTTCATTTCTTTGTACACCGGCAGATCGTACGCTTCGATGGGCTCGAACACCCGAACCCGGCCCGGCTCGGTGGATTCGTCCGCCTCCTTCCGATGAACCGCCGACGTGATGATTTCCAAAAACAGGTTCTTTTCGGCCGCCAACCGGGCCTGTTGAGCCAGCGTCCGGGCCACGCCGTTGATTTCGAAAAACGTATCGGTGAAATGAGCCACCCGAAGGTCCTTTTCGGCTCCCGCACCCAGGGCCCGCTCCGGAATCCCATCCGGTTCCGGCAGGGAAAACCGGGTCCGTACGGCTTCGATCAGCCGGCGCTCCCGCCGGAACAAACCAAATGCGATCAGATACGGCGCCATCAGGCCATACAGGGCTCCGGCCGCCCCCAGAGTGGTGAAAATGGACAGCAGGTTGGCCCCGGCCAAGTGGCCCAAAAAATCCCTGGACAAGTGCGCCAGCACGTTGTTGGAAACCTGGTTGATGAACGTGAACCAATGTTCGTCCCGGTTCCGGGCTTCGTGAACGCCCCGCTGAATCATCGCGGCCAAGTCCGGGTTCCCGGTAATGGCCCGTTCGCCCTCCCGGCGGATCACTTCCTCCAAACGGAGGGACCCCGGGTCCGGAAGAATCCCGCCGGTCGACGCCGAGGCCTTCCGGCGGACGGGGCCATCGGTCCGAGAGCCTTGGACCGGAGCCAAAAGGCGCTGGAGGAACCGGGGCAGGGAATCGGTTCGGCGGGATCCGCCCAGCCCCAGCCGGTCGTGATAAAACTGGTACGCGATGGAATAAAGCGTTCGGGCCAGGCCCAAAGCGGTTCCCGACCGTCCTTTGGCTTCCGCCCGGCCTTGGGAAACCGCGTCG